>NZ_JAEHBK010000070.1:0-9375 GCF_016483685.1 Bacillus cereus group sp. N8
CATCTATAAACGATAATAAAATACTACGTGAAAAGATCGCATTTTGTATAAAAATATCCCTTAAGTTGATGGGTGTGTGGTGCTACCCCATCGCTATCAAGCTAAAAGAACGAGAATAAATACGAGCAAAATGAAAAAAATTTCGTTCTGGGGGTGGTATGAGATTTTAACTTCAAGAATAGTCTACATCCTTAAGTTGATGGAAGTTTGGTAGTATTCCTTTTAAGTAGACATTGTAAAAAGACTACATTATACCTTCGGAGGCTTTGCAACAGAACCTGTTCCCTTCTAGTTCATACAGGGTTTTACTTTTACTAAAATGAGTATCTTGCCACTTTGAGTAGGCTTGTTTACTCATTCCTTTAAGGTACTTTTCAGCCTTACTTCGAGTTTCTTGTTTTGAAATGGCGTGCATAGCTGTTTCGGCTGCATAGGAATCAGTTGGCTGACCTGAAAATACATAAAATAACAATTACTCATCTTTATCCCTTTTTGTTATAGCACATTTAAATCAAGCGATGTTTTTAATGTGCTGTATATTTGAAATTATCAAATATTAATTTAAAAATATTCCTATATATGTTAGAATATAGTTTGCAATATCTGTTTTTATAGTAAATTTTTATATTAAATATCTATCAATATTAGGTATTAAAAACTGTGCCACAATTATGTAATAAATATGTATAACTAAATCATTTTTATATAAAGGAGGTATATAATGTTAAAAAATAGTGAGGAGAAATTCATAAAGTTCCAGGTTCCAGATATTATATTTACTGTTTTAATTGTATTATCCGCTCTTATAACTTTTAGAATTAGCCAATATTTGTACATAACCTATTTATTATTAGGGGCTATGTTTATATTTAGAGGTATAAGGGACTTTAAGTTAAATAAATCCTTGGTATTGGCTAGCATTGAGTTGATACTAGGTCTTGCTTTAAGCATATATATACTAATTAATAATTTAATTTTCTGAATATACACTTGAGTTTATTGACTTATAAAGTTATGTTATTATCAACTGCACCAATTTCTTCATCTGCAGCAAGTCAATCCACCAACTACCGAGATCGTCAATAATATGCAGTACAATAGACAATGTAAATTTTAAAACTCCAGAAACAACAAAATTTAAAACTATTAAAGTTCAATAAAAATAAAAAAACAGCTCAAATTTAAAATATTGAGCTGTTTTTTTATTTTTATTGTTTTTTGTAGGTAAATTGTAAAAGTGCTTGACCTGCTTCCTCTAAATAATCCAACTGAAAGCACAACTGCAGAATACATAAAATGATACTTTTTCATTTTAAACCCTTTTTTGTATTTTAAATCAAACGATATTTTTAATAACAGTAGATAAGAGCCCTGCCTATCCTGTAGCGATGCAAGAGTTGAAAGAAGAGAAACATATGCCTAAAGGAAAACAACTAAGGCTAGTTAGATATCTCAATAATATAGTGGAACAAGATTATCGTTTTATCAAGAAACGTGTGTGTTCTATGTTGGAATTTAATTCGTATAAAACAGCAACTTCTATATTAAGTGGTGTGGAAGCCTTGCATATAATAAAAAAGGGACAAATTGATTTACAGAATCAATTTGTCCAAAATTAGGAAGAGTACATCCATCGAGTGTTTGGACTTATAGCATAAATTACAATTCCGTTAGGAATCTACTATCATCCATCTTCTTCATATTTGCACCAGAACCATATTTTTTATGCTTGCCATTTTTTAATTCTTGGCTAATCTTTTGACAAATAATCTCTACAACAATCATAATTAATGTTCTTAAAAATATTAATTATTAAGATCCTACATTAATATTATAGTTTAAACTCCACTTATGATGTCCATTTGCATTACTTAAATCAATAGTTGCCCCCGGCCCGAATTTAAATGAGTAATTAGGTTGCCCCCAACCATGTACGAAACCAGCGCTGATATTAATTTTTGAATCTTTATATTGGGTAGGAATGGAAATTTTTTGAGAAGTGTAAACACCTCTGGAAGTAGAATTATTTATTTCTGGTATTTTCCATTGGGTTCCATATATACTTGATCGATCCGCTTTTAAAGTTTGCTCAAATTCATCACCAGCAAACCAAGATTGACGAGCTGAATCCGTATTATCTAAAGCTTTTGCTTTATCTCCCCACGTAATTCCAAGTGTATCATTCCCTCGAATACGGGGCATTTCGTTCCAAAATTGACTTGAAAATACCTGATAAACGTAATTAGAACCTTGTTCCCCCTGATATATGGCAAATAAATTAAAATTTTGGCCTTGGTCCGTCAACACTGAAGGGGGATCCATATATTGGATAGCATTACTCTTTTTTAAATTTCTATTTAAAATTTCATTTATATCTTCTGTCTCTATGTTTTTTATTGATTCTTTATTATGATCACCAATAATATATTTATTTCCTTTTAAATTTGTATATTCATGCTCTTTTTCTAAAAATTCTAAAGAGGCTTTTTTCCCTCCCGCTTTTGCTATGTCCTTTTTTAACTGGCCGTTCATTTTTGAAATCTCATCTTGTGAGAATCCCATCTCATTTAAAATATGATCAATTTGCTCAACTTTCAAATTTTCTAAAGATTTTACCCCTTTAATTCTACCATCGTGAGTTTGTACAATTTCGAATTTCTCATTTGAATTAGGTAAATTAACTTCTGCGGATGCAGGATTGGTGAAAACTAAACCTATCCCTATTCCCATTACCATCATAGAACTTAATGTTTTTTTCATAAGTTTCCCTCCTGATATATAGCCTCAAAATTATTATAAAGAAATAGACATCATCTTAAGTGTTTTAAATCAACTTTAAGATATTCGGATAAAGACTCTTAAATTATCGCAAACTATTTAGGCGTGAAAATCATTAATTAATTTTAGACGGTAATAAACACAGCCTCCATAATTAAAGATGAAAGCTGTGTTTATACTAGTAAAAAAACAAAGAAACTTGGATTATATTAACTATTTGGTAAAGCGATTTTATAAACAGAACCTGTCATTTCTCCTCCAAGCGGTTGGTTTCTTGCTTCATCTTTATATAAACGTGTAATAGTGAATTGTAACCAATTTGTAGTTAAAGGATTTGCTTCATATAATTCATATTCATAGTAATAAATATCAAGTAAACCTGCCTTTGCTCCTCCCATAGCAAGTATTAAAGCTGCAACTGGACATTTGGTTACAGCAGAAATACCCGCAGCTGTTACTGCTACAGAGTCTCTTAATGGTCTTGTGCTGCCATACAATTTACCCATATATGTAAACTCCTGCCCTCCTCGATTATACTGAGGACCCTTGTCCAATCCATTAAGTGTACGGGGTTGTCCTTGTAACATACTATTCATATTCAAGTCTTCGATTAATTCACCATCGATAGTTAATTCGTTAGTCATTTTATTAAACTTAACAATACTATCCTTTCCGTTTTCTTGAACTTTAATAGTTCTAAATTCTGTTGTTTCTAACACATTGAAATTCACATTACCTATTGTACTTTCTTGGATTATGTTTTCTTGAATATCTTGGTAGTTGGTAGATTGAGTTGCTGCCGAAGAAGAAATAGGTGCAGCCGATAATAACATGACAGCCGCTAACGAACTAGTTACAATTTTTTTATTCATAATACCCTCCGATTATTCTGTATTTTTACACTAAACATATTATTCAGTGTATTCGATGTAAATTATATACATATAAACTAAAAATTGTAAATGTTTTTTGGGAATTTAATTATTTACGACTACATATACACTCAAAACAAGGCCAAATAATAATTAACTAGTAATTACTAGAAAAGGCTTCTTTAACTTCAATTCTCTTATTCCTCTATAACCAAACATGATGTCTAGTAAAAAATAAGTTATATGCAAATATTCACTAAATCAACAAGTTAACAAGAGCTGATAATAAAATAAGAACCACAAATATAATTTCTTAAATTTTGTACACATCAATTTTTCATCTCTAGTTTTAATCATACGTATAACTTCTAGAATAAAAAAATTAATTAATTTAGATTTAATTATCACATAGCAATATCAAGACGAGTAACTGCTAACCTTGTGATTATCTATTAAATTAGCAATATATGAAATCCCCTTTTAAAACTCTAAATATTTCTAAAATTTTACAAATCTCAGAATAAAATATGTAAATATTTAGAAAAGTGTGCTATGTTATAAAAGTTGTTGCTTTATGGAAAAAATACACAGGAGGAATTTGAATGAAAATAAAGTACTTATTATCATCTGTGGCTGCAATTTTTATAGGTTTATCTCTAAACCAACCTAGCAATACGTACGCTGCAGAAACAGATACCCACACCATTTCAAAACAAGAAGCACAAAGTAAAGCTGAAAAATATCTTAAAGGAGTGAGTAAACAAGCCAACTCAAAGTGGCAAGATACTCATTTTAGTGAAAGTAAAACACTGTACGATCTAGAAGGACATGTTACTGGATACCTATTTCAAATACAAAAAAATAATGAAGATCTTGGATATATCATTGCGGATAGTAAGAACGATAGTTCTTCGATCTTAGAATCTACTAGAGAAGGTTCTAATCCTTACAAAAATATTGAAGAGGGAAAAGCTATATATACTGGACCACTGTATCATCTAAAAAAAGAAAAAGATAAGGTAATCAATATCCATACTGATCAAGCCATAGATATAGATCAGGCGAAAAGTATGCAAATAGATAAAGAAAAACAACATCAACTTCAACCTCACACATACAATGCACCCCAGATGAAATTAAACTCACAAGAACCGGATTATAAAGAACACAATATTAGTAATGTGCCTGATTACACCTGGTATCATGGCTGTTCTCCAACAGCAATTGCAAACTTAGTGGCTTATTGGGGACAAAATGGATACAATAATTTATTTCGAAGTAATGAAAATTCTAATCAATTAATTGATAATTTAGGAGCCGCAATGGGTACAGATTCAGCTGGTAGCACTTTTGAATCTAGAATGAAGCCAGGGCTTGAACAGTATTTTCAGAGTCGCGGGTATAATCCTGTAATTGGGTATGATGAGAAACCTACTTATGAAAAATACATAAAAGAAATCGATTCGGATAGACCGATAATAATAAACACCCTTGCGGAACCTTATTATGGGAATCATACAATGACTGGAATTGGTTATATGCAACTATATCTTCCTGAATCAAATGAAAACTTTCGTGACATAGTAGTGCACGATACATGGAGTGATTCACCAACAGATGCATATGTAAATTATGATAAATCTGCAAAATATTTTAGTAGTTATATTACTGTTACACCATTTTCTTTACTTGATGTTCCTAAAAATCATTGGGCTTATAACGAAATTACTTATATGATTCAGAAGAAATTTATGAGTGGGTATGGAAATGGTTATTTTGGTCCAACTGATAATATTACGAGAGAACAATTAGCAGCTGTTTTATATAGATATCTAAAACCACAAGATACAACTAATAATCCGTTTACTGACATAAATGATAATCCGTTTAAAAAGGAGATTTTAGCATTAACAAAGATGGGGATATTTAGTGTAAATCCAGAAAAAAAATTCAACCCAAAAAATACAACAACAAGAGCTGAAATAGCATCTGTATTAACAAAATCATTTGATTTGAAAGTAAAGGCTCCCTACGAATTTGATGATATGAAAGGGCATTGGGCAAATGAATATGTAAAGGCTCTTTATAGTAACGGGATAGCTAGTGGTACAGGTGGTAAAAATTTCAGTCCTTACGCTTCTGTCACAAGAGAACAAATGGCTGTGTTTTTATATAGAGCAATCAACCTAAATCCTAATTTTATGCCAAATCCTATTTAAGCTTAAAATGAAGTTAGTTTAATAAAAAGTCTATACATCCTTAAAACATTGAAAACCAAACGATAAAAGGAGCAAATTAATTTGCTCCTTTTTTACTTGAATTCCACATGCAATTTTGTGCCGATAATTCCAAAAGTCACTTTACGGGGGAATGGATTTTTCCCTGTTGAAGCAGCACGCATACAAGAAAGTACCCAATATTCAAGTTCTAAAGGTAAGCGGATAATTGAATGCTACCATTATTAATTTTTTACTGATATGATCGTTGTATTTACCCTGGTTGTAACGAAACCGTCTGTTGTTATCATTGCTACTGCATCATTATTATGAAAACCAGCACTTAATACCTCGTAAATCATTCCATCTTTTTTATTGATAATCATAGGTATATTTAAATAGGGAAAGTTATTTATATCATTATGAATAACTGGTCTTGCTGTATTCTTTCTTATCTGATTCCCTTGCATTTTATACACTCCTTTATAACAATTCAAACCTGATCACTTAAATCGGTTCTATTTTACGTTTATTATATTAGAAAATCGTAGTGGCATCTTATTATAAAAAGCATCGGTACATATGACAGCACTATTTTGCTGGTCAATATCAACAACAGTCATATAGTTAGAGAGCAAATAACCATCTTCATAATAGGCCTCACCATATCAAAAAAAGAAAATTGTACGTTTAGACACAATTTGGACACCATTAACCCGTTTTACTATATGTTAAGAGGTATTTGTTCAGAAAATCTTATGTTTATGGACAGAGGATAAAACTCAATAATATCAACGTTTCCTAGCTATAATCGTGTTCTTGAAGTGTGTAAATAAATCAATGTTCAATTAAATTTAGGGTTTTATCTTTTTGAACATGCACTCTTCTTTAAAAAACACTGTAATGATAAGGGTTTGTAGTCCTTAGCGTACAATTTTCTTTTTTTGATATAGTGACCCCTAATAACATTTACTATATGTCAATCCGAAGAACAAAAAGAACTTGTAGGAATCCCTACAAGTTCTTTTTAGTTTAAGGTGAACATACGGGACAAACAAACTATCATCATAGAAACTACAGGGGTAATGCTTTGACAAGTATATTATATAACAAATATTAACATCCATAGGTTTTAATTTTGAAAATTATGTGAATTAAGAAAATAGAACGGTATATGATTTTTTCTTACTAAAAAATCCATTTAGTTATTTCGTATAAATAACTTTAAATTAATATCTACATCATAATAAATTAGTAAAATTATAAGTATAGGTAGATAGAGAAGAATATAGTATTCTTACAGAAACAAATGTACTTATAATCAGTAATAATTTATATATATAAAATGGAAGTATAGTTATGTTCACCTATAAACTATAAAAGCAGACATTTGTTAACTATTTCTATTTTCGTTTATTTTGTTACCCTTTATCATCTCTTTAAAACAAATAAGATGCTAAACCGAACACAACAGCGCCTAATACAGTAATCCTATATACATGTTAGGAATCAAATGTCCATTTTGTCAATTAATGTGTAATTTCTATATAACAAAGAAAAAACACCCGTTTTAGATGCTATTAAGTCTTTTCTATAATATAAACCAATGTCTTGTTTGATGGTGCTACCCCTATATATAAATGTTATTATAGTTGGAGATCCAGTATTGATGATTAAAACTGAAATAATTATTTTGATGGAGTTGATGTATTGTTCTATAAAGTTTTAAACATGTTTAGTATTATAGATTTTAAGAAAGAAGAATTTGAATTAATACAAAAAAATATAAAAGAATCTAGAGGATACGTATCTTATGTTGATATCAAAAAAGGGACAAGAAAGAACAATCCTAGATATGAAAAATATTTAGCAATCAAACAAAATCTTTATAGTCACTATGCGCCGCGTAGACCTATAGAACAAAAGAGTGGCTTTAAACATATGTATATATCTCTAGATTCTAAGGATTCTGATAAAGAAAAGTTAGAAAAAATAAAGGCTAAATATGGAATACTTAACGATTACATAATTGAATATGAAATACTCAACGGTGAAATTGAAGGAGAATATATTGCAAAGCATATATATAAGCCTCTTGAATATGTAGCATACGAAAAGTTAATTAGTATGGATGATAATTTGATGAGACTCGATAAGGCAAATTTAAGAGATGAATTTATAATGAACAACTATAAACGTTTTTTACTGCTTCCTTTTTTAATAAAGGATGGGGATAATTATACGGAGGCCTATGTGATTGCAAACATATATAAAGAAGGAGTTATTACGCTACAAGTTACTTTATCTTTTGAACACGACAAAGTAATAGCAGTATCAGATAATTCACCTAGACAGCAAATAATACCGGAGGTACATTTTTATAAGTCAAAACAGAGTTACAATACCCATGATTATTGGGAAAAAGATATTCAAAAGAATATAACGATTGATCATATTATGCGTCATTGCATCCAACAATTATGCGAATTATGTAAAACCGAATTTAAAGAAAATAATTATGAACGGAAAATCACCTGGATATTTGGTGATTATGAGATGAATAAAAGAGCAAATCATCAAGAGTTTATAGAAAAGAATAAAAAGCTATATGTGAGTCATCTTGAAAATTGTGGTAAACAATTTATTGATATGATGCATTCAGATGATATTGATAAAGTATTACAAGAATCCAAAGTTTTTAATCTTAGAGAGTTAGTATATATGTGTAATTCTACATTTTCAATAATTAGTAATGGCTCTAGGATTTATCGTACATATATAGAAAAAAACCTTAAGCAAGAGGAAAATCATTTAAAAAAGATGAGAGTTTATGATGACCGAATATTACAAATTTATAAAGACCTTACTTTAAAACAAATGTTTGATTTTATAAGATTTTACGAATTAAGCTTGATCAAGAAGCATTATGTTGGCCAATTGCTTAGTGGTATGTCCGAGAAAAGTGTTAAGACTACCAGAGATTATAATTTATTAAGAAGAGATTTTAATTTCTTAAAATTAGATTATAACGAGGAAATTTTGTTTAAAGATGAAGGAACGGCAAAAGTTCTGTATAGCGATATATTGGATAAAACTAATACGTCTTCATTACTTACTAAAGCCGAAGAACTATTTAAAAACATACGAGAAGATGTTCTAAATCACAAAGAGATGGAAGTTAAGTCAAACGAGACAATAATTCTCATTATTTCATCCATAATAGCAGTAGTTTTGGGTTATAATGGTATAAAATTAATTGTAAATGACATATTAATGAATCTACCGTTTATAGGGGAATTCGTCTCGCTTCATCCTTTACGTTATACATTAGGGATATGGGGCTTTTTAGTATTCATCATGATTTATTTAAATATAAAGCGATGGTTTAAGAATCAACAATGATATCTTCTTATTTATCAAACATCCTGTATTTGTATAGTGATAATAAAGTTATTGAATTTTGATTAAAAAAGATAAGAGCCTTACTACATTCTATATGCAGCAAGGCT
>NZ_JAEHBK010000071.1:0-8195 GCF_016483685.1 Bacillus cereus group sp. N8
ATAAATTAGAGTTCGATAGAACTCTTTACTTAGGAATCCCCCTCTTCTAAACGAAGTGAAAGTGGGGGTAGTTCAATGTATGAGAACATAAGTAATCAAATCATGCCACCTTTCCCCCTAAATTCCTCTATCCATAAATCATTATAAAAAAGGATGTTTCTATAACGAGAAATAGAAATAAAAATATCAGAATTTTTAAAATGCAATTTTGCATTAATAATAACAAGATAACGTTTTTTTTGTATAATTCTTTAATAAGATGCATCTTTATTATACATAGTATTGAGAGGAGAAATAAAAATGAAGAAATCCGTCGTTACATTACTAGCAACCGGAATGGTTTTAGGGGCTCCATTTTCAAATGCCTTTGCAGAAGAACAAGTATCGCAGCAAGAAGCTTTGGACAAAATGGAAGTCGTTCAAAAAAAGTGGAATGATGAACAAGGAAATCCATCTTTCCTTTCAGGTAAATTATCTGATAAAAAAGTAGATTCAGAAAAAGAGGTAAAATCGTTCCTTGAAGAAAATAAGGAATTATTTAAAATCAACCCACAAACTGACTTAACACTGAAAGAAGTAAAGTCAGATGATTTAGGAATGAAACATTATGTGTACATTCAATCTATTAATAAAGTTCCAGTTGATGGTGCACGTTTCATTGTTCATACAAATCGTGAGGGCAAAGTAACAACGGTAAACGGAGACGTACATCCCGCTGCCGCTGTCCATTTGAAAGGAAATACAAAGGCAAAGATTTCAAATGAAACTGCCCTTTCAAATGCATGGAAACATATTAATCTAGCAAAAAAAGATACATTTGTAGAAACAAGTGGGACTCCGTTAGAACAAATGAAAGAAACCGCAAAATCTACAAATGAAAAAGCTGATTTAGTTGTTTATGAAAAAGACGGAAATTATTACTTGGCTTATAAAGTACAATTACAATTCATTAAACCTTATGGAGCAAACTGGAAAATCTATGTAAACGCAGAAGATGGAACAATTGTAAATTCATATAATGCAGTTACAGATGCAGATACTCCGCAAAAAGGCTACGGCAACGGCGTATTGGGGGATCGAAAAAGCCTGAATACAACTTATAGCAGTCAATATGGAAAATACTATTTAAAAGACACAACAAAACCGATGAATGGTGGCGTTATTGAGACAACTACAACTAATCATGGCACTGATTGGCAAAATCCAAGTAATTCCTCTCTATTCGATACAGATAATGCTTGGATAGATAAGAGCCAAGCTCCTGCAGTTGATGCTCATTTTAATGCAGGAAAAGTATATGATTATTATAAAAATGTTCATAACCGTAACAGTTTTGATGGAAAAGGTGCAACGATTCGTTCTGGAATTAATTTCGGGACCAACTACAATAATGCATTCTGGAATGGACAACAAATGGTATATGGTGATGGCGATGGTGTTCAATTCGCACCGCTGTCAGGTTCTCTTGATGTTGTTGCACACGAACTAACACATGCGGTAACTGACAAGTCAGCTGAGCTTGAATACCTAAATCAATCCGGGGCACTAAATGAATCTTTTTCTGATGTATTTGGATATTTCGTTGATCCAGCCAACTGGGATCTAGGAGAAGCTGTAACTACGCCAAAAGTTGCAGGAGATGCACTTCGCAGCTTATCAAATCCTGAAAAGTATGGCCAACCTGCTCATATGAATGACTATCAATATTTACCACCAACAGAAGAAGGAGACAATGGCGGCGTACATATCAATAGCGGTATTCCAAATAAAGCTGCTTATTTAACAATCAATGCTATTGGTAAGGAAAAAGCAGAAAAAATCTACTACCGTGCTTTAACAACGTACCTTACACCAACTAGTGATTTCAGCAAGGCACGTGCTGCATTATTACAATCTGTTGCTGATTACGATGGCGTTAATAGCGCGACATATCAAGCTGTGCAAAAAGCTTGGAATGACGTAGGAGTAAAATAATAGTTTCATTGATAGAAAAGTGTAAAAGGACACGCTTGCTAGGAGTATCTGACGAGAGTGTCCTTTTTTCACTGTATTTTTTATCGTATACTTTATTTTTTCTTTTCAGGGGCTAGATTGATTACAACATCTTTTCCATAGTAATTATAAAACTTACAAAAACTATTTTTACTATTGAAAGCATTTTAATATTATGGTGCAGATGAATTAAAGGAAGTAGAAATGCAAGCAAAAAAGAGAATACGAGGGTCTGGAGCATACCGGATTATGTTGACGCAATAAAACACAAATTAAAAGAAATTTATATACATTAGAGTGGTTGCTTCACCTTTATCAAACGATTTGAAAAAAATCCTTATTTAAATAAAAGAAACCCCGATTGTCTGCGGGGCTCCTAAGGGTAATCATCAAGCAATGACGTACTCGACTAATTAACAATATCATGAATTTTTTGGTAAAAATACTGGTAAATGTGTCCAAATGGATAGGGCATCATTTTGAACAAAAACGCTGCTTTAATCTCAAACAAAAGAGCAGCTAGCAAAAGCTAACTGCTCGGTTCTCCAAGGGGGAACAAGGAGAAAGTAACTTAATGGGTTGTCTATAGTATTGACGGAATATTGAGTTTTATTCGAGGGGGGCTTATTTTTTTAATGTAATTTAGGGTTGGTTCCAGAAAAGTGACATACCGCAAAAATATAAAATTATTAAAAGGACCATTACTATGAAAGCAATTAAAGAAATTTTCTTCCATAGATTTTTCATCAGTAGATCTCCTTTATGAAGAATATTAACACTTTTGTACACAAATAATAGATTTGTTAAAAAAATAATAAAGTCCTTTTAAAAATAAAATAGTTATTTAAAAAGATGGTGTGAATTAGAATTTCACACCATCTTTTTATTTGATGCACTGAGTAGCTTTATTTTAGCGCCTTTTTAAATTTGCGACCAAAAGTAATTACCATACCTGCAAGGACCATCAATACGCCTACTGCTGTACTGTTATTTGAACTTGCACCCGTTTTGGGAAGCTGTTTATATGTATCTTCTTTTCTATCAGAAGTACTATTGTTTGAGCTATTACTGTTACCATTATCAGGCTCATTGCCATTGTTAGTGTTGTTATTACTATTATCAGAGCCATTGCCATTGTTAGTATTGTTATTACCATTATCAGAACCGTTATTGTTGCCCGAACCATTATTTTCGTTATCAGAACCGTTACCATTGTCCTTATCTTTCACAACCACTTTTTGTGTCATAGTTGATTCATTACCGTCTGAGTCACGAACAAGGAATTTCACTTCGTAAGTACCAGCTTTAGATGTATCTACTTCACCAAAATGGATTACTTTATCAGTAATATCGCCATCTTCTTTATCAATAGCCGATACACCTGCCATTGGATCGAATTTATCTCCCACATTAATCGTTGCTCCAACAGGCACTGTTAATTTAGGTTCCATATCTGGAGTTTCTCCATTTTCCTCCACAATTACAGTCTGTGTAGCTGTTGCATTAACTCCTTGGGAATCGACAACCCCGTACTCTACAATGTATTTACCCGGTTTAGACGTATCTACATTGCCCGTATGTTTTACTTTACTTGTTAAATCACCATCTTCTTTATCAACAGCTTTTACACCTTTCATTGGGTCAAACGTATCGCCTATATGTACTGTAGTTGTGAACGGTACAGTTAACACCGGTGCTTCATTTTTTATTTCTTCTTTCTCTTTAACCGTTACTGTTTGTTTCGCAGTCACTTTATGCCCCTTAGAGTCTGTAACTGCGTAATTTAACACGTAAGTACCTGTTTTAGAAGTATCCGCTTTACCGTCTACTGTTACTTTAGAAGTAATGTCACCATCTTCTGAATCAATAGCCGATACACCTGCCATTGGATCGAACTTATCTCCTACATTAATCGTTGTTCCAACAGGCACTGTTAATTTAGGTTCCATATCTGGAGTTTCTTCATTATCCACTACATATACATTTCGTACAGTGTATGTATACTCCCCTTGGGAGTCGGTAACTCCATACACTATAATGTATCTACCCGGTTTAGAAGTATCAACTTCGTCTGCACCTGCATTACTTACTTTACTTGTTAAATCACCATCTTCTAGATCAAAAGCTGACACTCCCAACATTGGGTCAAACGTATCTCCTACATGTAGTGTTGTGAAATCCGGTACAGTTAATACTGGTGCTTCATTTTTTGTTCCTTCCTTCTCTTTAACTGTTACTGTTTGTTTCTCAGTTACGTTAAGACCCTTAGAGTTTGTAACCGTGTAAGTTAACTCATAAGTACCAGCTTTAGAAGTATCTACTTTACCGTCAACTGTTACTTTAGAAGTAATGTCGCCATCTTCTGGATCACTAGCCGACACCCCTGCCATTGGATCGAATTTATCTCCTACATTAATCGTTGCTCTAAGAGGCACTGTTAATGTAGGTTTCATATTCTCTTTAACCGTAACTGTTCGTTTCACAGTTACGTTAAGACCCTTAGAGTCTGTAACCGTGTAAGTTAACTCATAAGTGCCTGGTTTAAAAGTATCTACTTTACCGTCAACTGTTACTTTAGAAGTAATATCTCCATCTTCTGGATCAAAAGCTGACACTGCCAACATTGGAATAAATGTATCTCCTACATGTATTGTACTGTCATAAATTCCAGTTAATACAGGCGCTTGGTTTTCCGGAAGATTTTCTTTCTTGTCTTCTGCTGTTGCTTGTATTGGATCATTCACTTTCAATGAATCTGTTGTCTGAGCGTTTGTGTTGCTCGCTCCCGCAACCATTGATGTGGCTAATGTTGCCGTTGCTACTAATCCTACTAGTTTTTTTGATTTGGCTGTTTTATTCCCCATCTGTAAGCCCCTTCCGTCGCTTTAACTATTAGTATATTTAAAATATTCATTACAATTTTAACATAATATAACCAATATATGTATAACTTGATTGATGTATATGAAAATATTAACAAGTTTTATAAGGTCTCGCCACATCGCTATCAAGCTGAGGTTAGATTGGGAAGAGTAAGAGGGCCATTATGGATGGTTCTCTTTCAAAATTAAATAACTTTATTATTCCTGAAGTTATTGTACGATAAATAATTTTGATTAGGTTTATAGCAATTATTGTAGGCGCTGCCGTGCTCTGGGTGGCGTCTTGTTTGTTGTTAAGGAAAGATAAGGATTAACAAAACAAACGAACACAACGAACTCAGATGAAACACTGAGCTCGAAAGAACTAGTCTTGAAGTTCATATATATCATTCCTTTCTTAACAAGGATAATTTGGAGAAGGGATGGTAGCGTATATCCTCTATATACCATTTTCAATAGATAAATCTTTATTTTTTCACAAGGATTTAAATAAGTAATGAAGAAAAATAGAGGTAGTTAACAAGGTGAAGTTTATGCAGGAAATAACGGTGGTTTAAAGGTGAAAATAGCGTAAAATCAACGATGTATAAAAGATATTGTAAGTGGGAGTACTCTGAAGTACAACAAATGTTGATATGATGGCATATTTCCCGAAAACCTTGTTTACATAAGTAATCTTATCGGTAGTTGTAAAAATAAAAAATATTACGTCTCAAAATCAAAAGTATTCTTATCTTATTGAGATATAATTAAAAATTTCTAAGATAGTTTTTTATCTGCATTACATTGTAATTTTTATTTATTCGACTATCCTATTTTTTAGAAATTACAAGGTTTATATTATGGTATGAATAAAATAAATAGATATACAGAAAAAAAACTTCCATCTCAAAATAAAAAGTAATCTTAGTTTTTGAGACGGAAGGTGAAATTGAAATGTCACCACGACATATATTCCTTCCCTATCCGTTTGAAAGAACCGTTTATCTCTTTCTTAATAAATAATATGGTACTGAATAACAATCTTTTCATACAATCAGTTCACTTTCTTACTATTTTCCACTTCAAATTCTTTCGGATATATTTCTTTTAACATCGTAGAGGTACTCCCCCCCCAATATTTATTAAAAGGTGTACTTAATTTGTTTTTCACCATCCATTTCCTTCCTCCCATTTTTAATAACTGTGAAACAGATATCCCTGCTTTATTTATTTCATGCTTAATTATTTTTTTCGCTTTCTCTTTTTCCCAAAACCTATTAGGTACTACTTTTAATTCCCATTCTTTAAATTGATTTGGATACGCCTCATTTAACATCTTATAGGGGCTATCCGACCAAAACTTCATGAGCGGTGTCCTCAATCCGTTATTTACAATCCACTTCAAACTATAATGTTTCTTTATATCTTCCTGAGACATGCCCTTTTCTTTGATGATCTGCTTAAAAATCTTTAAACTCTTTTCTTTATCGTTCCAAAATTTATTTGAAACTCTTTTTAATTCCCATTCTCTATATTCATTGGGATATGCTGCATTTAACATCTGATAAGCGTTGTTATTCCAATACTTCAACAGTGGTGTACCTAAATTTCTTTCTCTTAACCACTCCCCACTATGCACATCAAGTACGTCTTCTTTTGTTAATTTTTCTTTTTTCTCAATCCACCAACGTAAGGCCAACAACCCTTTTTCCTTAGTCCAAAAATTCTTAGGAACACATTTCAATTCCCACTCTTTAAATCGATCGGGATATGCTGCATTCAACATTTGATAGGGGCTACCATTAAAATAGCTCGAACATACCTCGCCCAGTTTATTTTCTATTAACCACTTCAAATCATACTTATTTAGTAATTGATACTCTGTTAACCTTTCTTTTTCTTCAATTATCCTCCTTAATATTTCCAATCCTTTTTCATATGTCCAAAAACACTTAGGAATATGCTTTAACTCCCATGGTTCAAATCGATTGGGATATGCTGCGTTTAACATCTCATATGGACTACTTCGATAAACCTGCATCACACTAGTTAATTTGAATTTTGTAATAAGACTCTGGTTCCATTCTTCTTTAATATCATCATTGCTCCATTTTAAAACTTCCTCAATTAAATATCGCGTTACCCTCCTTTTTGATTCGCCATTCACATCTTCGCTCCACGTACCACGAGGAAAACTTTTTCTTTTTCCATCTAATATTTCTCGATATATTTCCTCTATTTTTATTGTCAAGAATAGTTCACTCTCTTTCTAAAACTTCTCCTTATTCTTACCAGAAGTAATACCATTTGTGGTTTTATTGAAACACGAAGTTTTCGACGCGCAAATAGTAGAATTCCGCCAATTACATTCAATTATTTCAATGAAAGGATTAATGTAATTATAAATATTATAATGATTAAATACAATTTAATAAACTATTAATATAATTTAATCGTACTTTGCATACAGTTTTCTTTTATTTAGATATGAAAAATTGCATCAGAATATAAATTTGAATAAGATGCGCTCTTATAAATAACTAGTTGTAGAAAAAGGAGGATCTGGGTTTATGGTCTATTAAAAACTCTTAAGTCGATGGATATGGAGGTCAGCCCAAATACGTGTAAATCCAGAATCTTTTCAAGATGGGACAGAAAAAAAGCAGTCTTTAAAAATATTATTAGGTTTACATAGTTATCGATAATAGGTATTATGTAAATCTTATTAATACCTAGATAACTTTAAAAAATAAATATTCTAGTAACTGATGCTTAATGTGGAAATGGTAACTCGCGAAAGAAATGTCGAATTTAACAGAAAATTGTATATTTTTGTTGTTTTATTTTTATTTTCATGCTAGACTTATAATTACAAAGAAAGAGTATACAAAAACCCTTAGCGGTGTAATTGTCGGAATTTTTAGTTTTATTTGTTAGTTTACTTTACATCATTGACATGTGTGTATGCATTTTTTCCTCCACTCTTTCTTTGCTGTGCCCTTTAGAAAAAACAACTTGTCTTTGTCCAAGTTGTTTTTTTTCTGTAAAGATTGCATTTATTGTTTATGATTGTTGAGGTAGTAATTCAAAAAAGTACCTATCAGGGACATAGCTTTTAAGGCGAGTTTTTAGAAAGCATTTTTTATGAAAAATTGGCAGGAATCATTTAAAAATTAAAATACCCCCTCTTTTCTTTGTACCTCGACACATTTAATTTGTATAATATATAAACTAAGAAAATTCAAAAAAAAAAAAAAAAAAAAAAAAAAAAAAAAAAAAAAAATAAAAAAAAAAAAAAAAAAAAAAAAAAAAAAAAAAAAAAAAAAAAAAAAAAAAAAA
>NZ_JAEHBK010000072.1:0-7568 GCF_016483685.1 Bacillus cereus group sp. N8
AGGCTTCTAACCGCAGGGACTGTGGAGATAGCCTAATAAATTAGAGTTCGATAGAACTCTTTACTTAGGAATCCCCCCCTTCTAAACGAAGTGAAAGTGGGGGTAGTTCAAAGAGGCAGATTATAATGAAAATTCATTTTGTGTTAGTTTAAAACCAAAAAAGAGCAGCCGGCAAAAGCGAACTGCTCAATAGATTAAACATAGATAATCTAACATTTACATTTTTATAGTGGTATAAGTGATTAATATTTTAATTAAATTGGATCAGTCGGAACTCTTATAGCAGAAAACCCACGATTTCCAACTTGTGCGGATACTATAGTGCTACTTAAATCCGCTATATTCGCCACAATACGATAATGAACTGGATCACTTGGCACTATCGGATCTGATGGGGTATCTACCCATGTAAATGTGGAGTTAAAGGGATACAGCATATCTATATTACTACCTACGTCATATTTCCCAGATACAAGTGTGTTTGTCAGCAACATATCATCACGGAATAACTGATACTTAATGACATCCACAGTAAAGGATATGCTTCCTTCAGATGGGGTATGAATAAGAAGGTTAGTGCTGATTGTTGCGTTTAATAGGACTCTATCATTTTGGTTTTCGATAGGGACAAAGACCCTCATAATTAAAAGGTTATTTGTATTTTCTGGAAGATCTATAGATTCAGGTTCTGGTGCAAGCGGAGTGAAAAATAGGGTCGGCCCAGTCGGTCCAGTTGGTCCAGTTGCCCCAGTAGCTCCCGTTGAACCAGTGGGACCTGTATGGAATTGAAAGGGTTGAACAGGTGGGAGTGTAGGTCCGATAGAACCCGGATTTAGTGCAGCGGAAGATAAAAACTCGTCCATTTTATTTCATCTCTAAAAGTTCGTATTACTAATAGTAAATGCAATGATAGAGCAAAGTGAAATGGACAAGCGGTTGTATTTTAAAAATTAAACAAAATCGTTATTTTGTACATCAAGGTAGTCAGCGCAATCAACTAACGGTTTGTTGAAAAAAAGAAGCCCCGCAAATATTGCAGAGCTTCATAGGGTTGAGTTATGTCGTACTCACAAGGGATTTTAACATAAATTTCGAGGTGAATAAATTGGTAAATGTGTCCAAGTGATTTAGAGCCATTTTATAAAAAAAGAGAAGCGCTTAATCAGGACGCTCCTCTTAATGCCAATACACAATAACTACCCTATTATACTGTATAAGCGTAAAATATTTAACAATTACCTTTATGGTAAAAATTTCATTTTTCATTAGTTTAAAACCCAAAAAGAGCACTTAATAAAGTGCTCTTGTGACGAGTTTCGTTTTCTCAAAGAAAGGAATACACAATATCATACGAAGCTTTTATGAAATGTACTTGTGTTAATTAATTAGTATTTGTAAAAAAGCAGCTAGCAAAAGCTAACCGCTTATCTCCAAGGGGGAACAAGGAGAAAAATCTAATGTCATCTATATTGTTGACGGAATATTTAGTTTTATGCAGAGGTTATGTTATATGATTGATGAAAAATTCCTTTATTAGCAGCAAAACAGTGAGGAGAGACAAGACTTCAATTGAGAACCAAAACATACTTTTTTGAGGTTTTTTAAACTCCATTATTATGGAAGAAAATAAAAAGGTTGCAATCATCATGATAATTAAGAGACGGATTATATCAGACATTAATAGCACTCCTAATATTTAATCAGTTTCATTATATAGTTATTTCCAATGAGATGGAATTTAAGAATTGTTTTATTGAAATTCGAACAAAAAAGGTCCTGTTGTCTCCAACAGAACCTTTCTTAAAATGGCAAAGAGTAACTCTTACCTTACTCTTTGTTCATATAATACAGGATTATTAGCAAAAATCCAAGTCTCTTTATATTGAGAAATAAAGAAGAATCATTATAAAGAAACTTATTTTTTTCGTAAATAAAAGAGCAGCTAGGAAAAGCTAACTGCTCGGTTCTCCAAGGGGGAACAAGGAGAAAATCTAATGTCATATACAGTATTGACGGAATATTGAGTTTTATTCAGGGGATAAGGTTGTAATTTGTAGATTGGGGACAATTGAAAAAAAGCACTCAAAGAGTGCTTATGCGAATTCTAAGTTTTCTACATCAACTATTGTACATGGATTAGTTGTTTTATAAACAATTTTTTCCCTTTTAATTCACTTGATATTTCTTCTAATTCAAAAGCAACTCGATTTGTTTCAAGTGTATCTTTTTGGTAGCTTAATACCTTATATACTTCCAAAATGTCGCCTTTATAAACTGCCATTAACTTATCTTGATTATATAAACGATCAAGGTTGATTCTCCAAGCTCTCTGCACACGATTTTTTAAGCCATCTTTAGAGTTTGGGACTTCTTTCACTTTAATAACAATCATTTCAAACAGCTCCTTTTGGTTATTTTGAAATATTCTTTTGTTATTATTTTATTATTCTTTTGATATTCTTTTTGCAACGAAAATAATTCTTTTAACAGAAAGTGAGGAATAAAAAATGGGACTAGGAAACCGTGGAATGGCATTTGAAATGCTTATCAATCGAGCGAATGAAATGTATCAAATAGGTGGAGTGGCGCTTATAAACAAGCGTCCGACTCCTGTAAAGGTGCTAAAGAGTAGAGGTGGTCGTGTACTAAGCGGATTCTATGAAGCTAAAAGTACAGTAGACTATGACGGTGTGTATAAAGGAAGAGCTATCGCATTTGAGACGAAATCTACAGAGAATGCTACACGATTTGATTTAAAAAACATTGCGCAGCACCAATTAGATTACTTGGAGAAAGCAGAGAAGATGGGAGCGATTTGTTTCTTCCTTATTGAGTTTAGTAAGGACAAGTCAGTATCCTTGATACCACTGGCAGTTATTCAATTTTACGTAAGGATGTCGCAACAGCCAAAGGGTAAGAAGTCGATACCAAGAGCAGACTTTGATATTTACGGGTATTTAGTAGAACAGACAGAACGAGCCTCAGTTGATTACTTACAATACGTTGATGAAGTAGTATTTCCAGTTATGTTTGATGGAATAATTCAATTTGATCAGGACCATAAAAGGGGAGTGAATAACATTGAAGCAGTAAAAGAGAAGATGGCTAATAAGAAACGTAAATTGCTAAAGGCTTAATGGACAGCGGAACAACGTGCAATAGTGTGGTGGGGACTATGTTAATGCGCGATGTTCTCCTATTCAGTAGTTAGATAGTAAAATTTCACGTACCTGATGTGAATGTAAAAACCAAAATTCGAAATAGGGGGATTCCTTCATGGAACAATTAACTTTATTACCAGCAATCGATGACAAGAAAGTACAAAAGGAAGTAGTCAGCATCTTAAAGGAATACCGGGCATTAAAGATGCGATTCAATAATGAAGTGGAACAAGAAGGAATCAGCTTGTTTCCAGAGATACGAAATTCAAGAAGAATAAGCGAATTAAAGGTGAAACAGATAGAGAAGACCTTGGACCATATCTTAGATGAGGATGAAAGAAACATTATTACTATGAAGTTTCTAGATAATAAACCAGTTAAAGATTCATTCGTACAGAACGAATTGATGATGAAGAACTCATACTTTTACGAGAAAAAGAAGAGTGCCATTAAATTGATCGCTACTACATTAGGAATCATTTGAAAATGGCAGAGAAATAGCATGTTTTTTGGGGAGTTTTTGCAAATGAAATCAACAGTAAGCTATTCCTATAAACAGTTCTTTGAAAAGAGAATACGTTTTGGGGATAGCGTTCCCATTATAATAACGTTACTCGGTGACGCGGAGGCTAGAGGGGATAAGAGCTTCCCAAAATTATTTATATTTTACTTCTCATTGAGTGCATAAGCGTTCCGCCTTTCGTTTGTGGACTCATAGGTAGTAAAATCACATCTGTCATGTGGATTCTTGATTTCTATGTTAAAACTGGATCGTTTTACAAATGGGGATGTTGGTCTGTTCGATTGAATGGACCGCATCTCCTAGCAAGAAGAAATAACTCAATTATATTAGTAATTACTCACAACTATAACTAATGTAAGTCAGGTTGTTCTTCTTAAATGATTAAGCGAGCAGAGAGCTTCCGCTCTTTGTTTGAGCCAATACAGCTGAACATTCCCCTCAGTCTTGTGTATTGGTTCAAACAAGGTGCAGGAAGAAACGTACGCGTCTTGATATAAATCCTTTATAATTCGATATTGGCGAAAATGACATTAAGTAGCCGACTCTACGGAGTATAAACGAGAAGAGGAATATAAAGTTGAGAATATGAATTCTCACTCTTCTCCCAGTCACTGACACAGGGCGTGTAGCCATACTATTGATGCGGTGGCTTGGAGAATCCGGAGAGTATCTAGAATACCAGAGGCTTAAAGAGATACTTATTGCCATTTGTTATCTCTCTTCCCCTTTAGGAGCTGTCACCTTTTGGTGATGGCTTTTTGTTTTGTAGAATATTTTTCTATTCTGTCGAATAGATATATTGGGAGAGGTGGAGAATAAGAAAATGAAAAAATTTATAATAAGCATAGAAGCAATCGATGGTAAACAACACGAATTTGAAATTGAGTATAAAAAGACAGTAACAGTTACTGCTATAGAAAATTCTATACAAGCAAGAGAAGCTAGATTCTTCAGATTTGGAGATCGTATGATTAATTTGGACAATGTATTCTCTTTAGTGGTAAAAGAGAAGAAAGATTAAATAAAAAAAGCATCCATAACGGGTGCTTTTTTCTTTGTTATATAGAAATTGCACATTAAACCAGTGAACATTCTAATAAGACAAGCATATGATGAATTCGTGGGACGAGTTATCATATGAGATGAAACTTGGGGCGCCATACTTATTTGTTGAAGGGTACCTAATGACGGGTACTCTTTTTATTTTGCACCTTTTAATAAGGACAAGCATATATTGGAGTATGGGGTTGCCCCACTTCATATATTTGAGCACCTATCGATTATGGGTGCTCTTTTATTTTGTACAAAATGGACATTTGATGAGGTTATAATATGTATATAGGATTAACTGTTTTAGGAGCTACCGTGATCGGTTTAGCGTCTTATTTGTTGTTAAGGGATGATAATGGGTGAAATAGACTTGCAATTTGAAGAGTAAATACGAATATTATTATTCTAAAATGCAAAACATAGACTAGTAAACAAGCTGTTTTTAACTTTTAATCATAGAATATGAGGAATTCTATTGTTAAGAGGAGGTAATCATATTTATGGGATGTAATTGTAATTTCAGACATTGCAGAGATTGTAATAGATTTTGGGATGATTTAATGTTTTGCAGACGCAGACATAGAGATTGTGATGACCGTCGTTGTAGACGTGATCGTGACTGTGATTGTGATGAATGTCGTCGTAGACGTAATCATGATCATGACTGCGATTGCGATAAACGTCGAGATTGATAAAGTCCTTTGAATGAGTGTGCTTCTTCACAGCACTCTTTTTTTGTTTATGGTTTTTTCTAAATTAATACGTATTAATTTAGAAGAATGTAGTTGCAATTCGATTTAAGGTCTAACAAAACAAACGAACATAACGAACGAAAATAAATGTCCTGTTTGCCTGTCTAAAAGTTGACCCTTTTGTACAATTAAAATTTATAGGGTAAAAACTTTGTAAACAGATAGTTGTTAATGTCTAAAAGATAGTCTGAAATAAAAGTATATAATTCTTAAGACTTTTAGACTATTTTGAGGTGATTTGAATGGCTATCGTTGGTTATGCAAGGGTAAGTACAAAAGATCAAAATTTAGATGCACAAATTGAAAGGTTAACAGAATATGGATGTGACAAAATATATTCTGAAAAGTACAGTGGAGCTAATAGTGATCGGGAAGAATTGCAAAAGGCATTAGAGTATATGAGAGAAGGAGATAAATTTGTTGTTTGTAAAATAGATCGCTTAGCTAGATCAATATTTGATTTGCATAAGATTGTAAATCAATTAGCTGATCGAGGAATAGCGGTGGTATTTCTTAAAGAACAAATTGATTTCTCTACACCAGCAGGTAAATTGATGTTTACTATGTTAGGGGCTATTGCTGAGTTTGAAAGAGATTTAATTAATGAAAGAACAGCTGAAGGTCGAGAAAGGGCTAAGGCGATGGGGAAACATATGGGACGTAAAGGGCAGGATGAAAAGCAAGTGAAACAAGCTATGAACTTATTCTTTAATAGGAAAGAAAATGGCTTGAGTGTAAATGACATTTCAAAAATGACGGGAGTTCCGCGTTCTACTATTTATGCAAAGGCAAAGGACTTAGAGAGTAGTGTGAAATTATAATGGAAGATTACAAAATACTGCGTAAACAATTTCAACATATTAGTCAGAAGTATTGGGAACGAACAGGTAAAATGAAAATTTGTGAAAGATGTAATTCTAATGAAGTTATTCACATTCATCATAAACAGGCGTTGTCCTTAGGTGGCACAAATGAATATGAGAATTTAGTCCCATTATGTAACGAATGTCATAGAGAATTTGAAGGGGAAAAATCATTTGAAACCTTTATGAATACCCCTAAACATACTGAATTGATAGGTATATGGGAAATGTTAAACAATCAAACTGTTGACTTCCTCCTTGGCAAAGAGAAGAGGTTAAGGATGTTATTAATCGAGCGTTGCAATTAAAAAGAGAAACTCAAAAAGTATTGAGTGAAGAATTATTAGCAGAGAAAAGACAGCTAAAGTAGCGAATTCGCTGCTTTTTTATTTTATAAACAAGCAACTCTGATACTCTATATCCTTTCATGTTAATATAAAAGAAAAAAAGAGGATATATGAATGCTTGTATTGGGTTTTATGTTGATTGGCTTAGGTATTTTTATTGTTTATTTAACTGTAATTGATGGAGTCAGAGAGGCGAAAGAAAATAAGTACAGTGGGTTTAAAGATTTTATAATTATAGCGCTGATGTACATTGTAGAAATAATTAGAGATTTATGGGGTTTTCGATTGTTTTTCATATTTATAGGATTGGCATGTATCGTATTTGGTGTGGCTATTTTAACGGTAGAATTGTATTAAAGGATAAGCAAAGAGCATCTGATTAGGATGTTTTTTTATTTTTCATAGAAAAAGGAACCATAATAGGCTCCTTAATTCGATTCAGAAGTTGTGTAGTTTTTCTTGATGATATCTTTTATGTTGATAATTAAGGATATAAGGAATCCAGCAGCTAGGATGCCGTTTACCCAGTAATATGTATTCCCGGATGTAAATTTATTATAAAAGGAATCGATATTATAATATACTAAGCCTGCTGAAATGACGGTAGAGATTACTAACGTACCAAAACTTTTCATGATGCTGCCCTCCGATTCTGAAATTTTAGACTTTTAATACAATTATACATTTAAATAAAAAGGTTTACAAAGGAATTACCATAAGGAGGAGTTATAACGAGTTTCTTCCTAATTGTAAATAAAGCCTATGTATATGTGAAATAAAAAAGAGCCGTCCTGTTTGAACTGAACCCAAAAAGTTAGACAAAGAATTTAAGCGGCCGATGGGATGTGAGTCCGGTATTGCACTGGACTCAT
>NZ_JAEHBK010000073.1:0-7489 GCF_016483685.1 Bacillus cereus group sp. N8
GAGCTCCGATAGAATATCGAATCTCGATGGCTGCTTAGTCTTTTTAATATTGTCTACTTGACAGGGATAAGACCATATCATACTAGTTCTTTTTGTTTGTAGATCCATATTTAAGTAGTAGGGTACTACATATAAATCAATACAATATTAGAAGTAAAAGGATACCAACCTTTGTACAGATTAATTATAGCATAAATTTTCAGAAAAAATATATTTATTAGTTGGTTATTTATTCCTTGTTTTATCGTGTTTTGAATGTATACTTCCGTCATTTGTTTTGGGGAAAATGAGTAAGTTGTAATGAAGTTAATAAAACCAAAGGTTTGAATGTAAACTAAAATTCAAAAGTTTACTTTCGAATTTTGAGATAAATTTATATTAAGATGTACGAAAATTAATTTGAACAAACTTTATTCTAAAACAACAAAAGGAGCAAAAAATATTACTCCTTTTCATTTGAATTCCACATGAAATTTAGTATCAATTATTCCAAAAGCAACTTTACATGGAAACGGGCTTTTTCCTGCTGAAGCAGAACACATACATGAAAGTACCCAATATTCAAGTTCTAAAGGTAAGCGATATATTTGAATACTACCATCGCTGTTTTTTACTGTTAAAATCGGTGTATTTACCCTATTTGTAGCGAAACCGTCCGTTGTTATCATTCCTACTGCATCATTAATATGAAAACCAGCGCTTAAAATTTCATAAAGCTTTCCATCTTCCTCATTGATAATCATAGGTATATTTAAATAGGGATAGTTATTTATATCGTTATGAATAACTGTTCTTGCTGTATTCTTTCTTATCGGATTCTCTTGCATTTTATACACTCCTTTATAACTATTCAAACCTAATCACTTAAATCGATTCTATTTTACGTCTATTATATTAGAAAATCGCAGTGTCATCTTATTATAAAAAGCATCGGTACATATGACAGCACTATTTTGCTGGTCAATACCAACAACAGTCATATAGTTAGAGAGTAAATAACCATCTTCATAATATGTAATTAGTATTTCTTCTTCAGATAATAAGGAACAAAGCAACATGTTCTCAATCAGTTCTTTTTCTTCAGTGGTTAAGATTGGCCGAGTTACTTTGTTTTTCTCCTTAATGATTTCACGAATACCAGCAAACTGTTCAGGCATTGCTGCGAATGGAGTCCATTTGACCATTCCTCTTCCTTTTGGCATATTGGCGTTATTCATGCTTTGTGTCCCCCTAATAGTGTGTTTCTGTGTCTAGCTGTAGCGCTATGCGTGTAGGAAATCCCTCGTAAAATACTGTTCTTCCCAAATTTTGTGCGTATTTCATCCATTACTTTTGTTAACTTCATTTCTTGTTCTCGTTTCGTGAGATTATCAAAAAGAGAAATTTGTTCTTCTCCTTCTTGAAGTAGGTTTGTTAAGGATATGTTTATGCTGCGAATGGGTTCGCCAGTATATTGTTGATGTAAAAAGTATGTACAGATATGATAAATATCCATCGTTAGATTTGTTGGGCGGTTTAAAGTATGTGTTTTTCTAATGCCACCTGTATAACTCTTGCTATAACCGACAGAAAAATGGATGGTTTGAGCAAGTTTGTTTTGTCTTCTAAGCCGATAACAAACTTCTTCAATATGTTCCAGTAGAATAATCGGAAATTCTTCTATTGTGTAGTCACGCATTAGAATTTGGCTTTTTCCAATAGAAGTTGTGGCAGGAACATATTTTTCTGAAATGCGACTAAAGTCAATTCCGTGGCTATGTAAGTGTAATTCTTCTCCAATCTTGCCGAAGCTCTGTTTTAAGTATTTAAGGGGATAATTGGCTAAATCTCCAATAGAGTGTATTCCCTTTCGTTTTAACTTTTCTTCTGTTTTATATGATATGCCCCAAAATTTATTAAGTGGTCGTATGCTCCATAGTTTTGCAGGTACATCCTCGTATTTCCAAAAAGCAATCCCGTCTTTGTTCTTCTTAGCTTCAATGTCTAAAGCAACCTTACTCATTAATGGGTTAGGAGCAATTCCGATGGTACATTCAACTCGTGTATGATCGTATATTTCACGTTTGAATTTCATAGCGAATTCGTATGGATCTTGGGCGAATAAATGGATGCTATCGGTAATATCCATAAAAAATTCATCGATGCTGTATTGGTGGAAATCCTCATAAGGAACGTATTGCAAAGCTAATTTTGTTATGTAATTGGAGCATTTAATGTAAGTACCCATAATTGGATTTACAACAAGAATATCTTTTCTGCGAGGAATCTCGTATAATCTTGCCATCTTCTTTACACCTAATGCTTTTAATGGTGGGGTTGCAGCTAGAACGATTGAACCATTTCTATTTACATCATCTACTACGGCTAATTTTGTATGCATTGGGTCTAATCCCATTTTGATGCAACTTACTGAGGCGTAAAAGCTTCGTAAATCAACACATAAGATGATTCTATTCGGTAGGATTGAATAGTCATACACTGTGATTCCTCCCCTTCATAAAAGAACGTCCGTTCTTATTATACACGAACTTATGTTCTTTTATGAAGGGGATTTGAAATATAATGTAAAAATGAAATAAAGAATGTTGCAACTATTATATATTCCCTTTATTAGCAGCCGATTTTTAGCTATAGCGCTATGAGGATATGTTTATTTCCGACAAAACCTTGCAAAGACTGTGCGAGCTTCGTCGATGGATTTTAAGAGGTATTAGCCCTTGGATATGGAATTTTCCTTATAGGAGGTGGCATAGCGCTATGTCAGAAACTGAGATAGTATATACCAGCAATGAAGTCTATAGTCGTTTGGGGGTAAGTGGCAGCACACTTAGAAAGTATTCGGATGTCCTTGAACGTGAAGGGTATGATGTAAGAAAGAATAGTCGGGGGAGAAGGGAATATACAGAGTTTGATGTTGTACTTATTGAACAGTTAGTAGAGTTGAGTAAGCAAGATGGCATGACTTTAGAAAAAGCTGCGAAAATGATTGCAAAGCAGTTTGGAATCCATAATAAGAAAGAGGAATCCCAGGGGACAGATCCAGTTCCTTATCAAATGCAGTATCAATTCCAGCAACAATATAGCGCTATGATAGATGAGATTAATAAGGTGCAGCAAGCTAACCTTTTAGAAATGGAAAAGAGACTAGGTGATCGTATAGAGCAAAAGAACAAATTAATCGAAGAAGATATTAAAGAAAGAAATAAATTAATAAAGGAAGACATGAAAGATCGGAAGGAACGTGAAGAAAGGATAGAAAAGAGGTTAGAGCTAAGGGATGATAATCTTATGAAGATGGTCAGGGAGATTCAAGATGCAAAACGTACTATTGTATCAGCCCAGGAAGAAATAGCGGCAGCTAGGTTGAAAAAGAAGTCTTGGTGGAAGTTTTGGGGTGATTTATAATTTTATATTTTTATAAAATTATAATGGGATTCAGCCGAGATTTTTCCGTAGAATAAGGAACCCATAAAGGATTCCTTTTACATTATGCCGTTCTATAATCGTTGTTTTTAAGCTTCTTTCTAGTATCCCTAAATGCCAGGATTATTATTATCATACATATTAATTTAAGCCAGCGAAACTCCTGGTGGAACATTAGTCCTGAGAAGAATTCATAAGCATATAAGGAACCAATGACAAGGAACAGCCAGAGCATAAATTTCAAATCTTTTAAATGAAACTTGTAATTATGAATCTTTTTCCACATATGTATACACTCCTAGTCTGTTGAAGTTCTATAATTCTTATTGATGATATCTCGCATGTTTGCGATAAAGAATAGAAGGAATATGATGCCTATGATGCCGCTAACCCAATAATATGTACCTCCAGTTGTGAATTTATCATAGAAGGAGTAGGCGCTCGAGATTACAAGAATCGCTGAGCATATAGTAGAAATTAATAATGAACCGAAACTTCTCATGATGGTCACCTCAATTCTAAAAGTTATGACTTTAAATATAATTATACATATATATATAAAGATTCACAAAGGAATTACGGTATAATGTCGAAAAAATAAGAATTATGAGATTTTTTGTTGATTTATGTCGTTTTTAATGCTATACTCATAACAACAAAGAAAGAGAAAATAAAAACCCTTATCTAGTAAGTAATCAGAATTTTTAGTTTTATCGAATCATTTTACTTCTTGTGCCGTAGAAGTTTGTGCATTTTTTCCACTCTTTCTTTGTTTTACCCTATAAAAGAAAACAACCTGTTTTTATACAGGTTGTTTTCTTTTGTAAAAATTTAATTTGTTGTTTTTATAACGGTTGGGATTACTCTTTTAAAATTAAGAGGTTCTTTTTTGATGTTGATTATTTTTGTTCTAAAATACGTTCAACCTCATCTATTCCTAATTTACTGGCTTTAGCAATCGTTTCAAGTGGTACACCAAGTTCATGCATACCTTTAATCATCTGTATTTTTCCTTGCTGAACCCCTTCTTGAATTCCTTCTTTTTTCCCCTCATTACGAGCATGAGCAAACTTTGCAGCCTCATCCATTAAGGCCTTTTCTCTTGCTTCATATGCTTGACGGAAAGAAGAATCTTGACTCATACGTTCCCACTTATTCATTGCTTTTTGTAAAATCGGATCTTGGTTCATGGCAATGTCCTCCAATGTTTGTGTGAGATACTCATCTTCATTCGCTGGTAATAATAATAACCAACGAACAAACGAATCTTCCCACGGATTAACTTTCTCTTCGCGCCATTGCTGTAGTAACTTTGGAATCTCTACAATATGAACTTCGATATCGTCACTTAATAACTTTTGTTGTTGCTGATTCCAAAGGATTCCTGTTGTATGAAACGCTTCATATTCTGGAAACATCACAAAGTTTAACAAGTTTATGGTAATTGTTTTATGAAGTGAGCTATAAGGCATTCCTTTTTGCAATTGAGAGGTGTATAACCTTCCCCAATAATATAAGCTTCGTTTGATCATATCGTGATTGTTATTCAATTGTATTTCTACATTTACCTTTGTTCCTGTATTTAATGTAGCCGAAATATCTAAAATTGATAATTTATCTTCTTCATATTCTCGATGCAAATGTGGATCTTCTAATTGTAGGGTAACAATAGGTGATTCTAAAGAATCTTTTAATATGGCATTTAAAAAGGCAACTAAAATATCTTCATTCCCATTTGTGCCAAATAACTGCTTAAATGCAAAATCGATACGTAAATTTACTAATGAATTGGACATGGTTTTCCTCTTCCTGTTTCAGACTATATCTTTACCTTTATTGTACATAAAACTAAAGTCAATATGCAAACAATCCCCTAGGACTTATATAGGGATATAAGTCCTTCTCTTAAAGGAATACATTTGGAACAGAGAGATTAAGTGAAAAGAAATAAAGGTACACTTAAAAGATTTAATTTTCAGAAAATAAATATTTACAAAAATATTTATTTGAATTAAAATACGAATTACAAAGATTCGACATTATACGACAAAACGATATTATTTTTTCAGAATATTAAAACAACTAGAGGTGAGGTATCTATATGAATCTATTTCGAAAAAAATCTATTTCAGCATTATTAGCACAGTCAGAACAAAAAGGAGCATCTTTAAAAAAAGAACTCGGTGCATTTGATCTTACTATGCTCGGGGTCGGCGCTATCATCGGAACTGGGATTTTCGTTCTGACCGGTGTTGCCGCAGCAGAACACGCAGGACCCGCACTTGTTTTGTCGTTTATTTTATCCGGTTTAGCCTGTGTATTTGCAGCCTTATGTTATTCAGAATTTGCATCAACTGTACCGGTATCCGGTAGTGCGTACACTTATAGCTATGCAACATTTGGAGAATTAATCGCTTGGATTTTAGGTTGGGATTTAATTTTAGAATATGGATTAGCTTCCTCAGCTGTTGCATCTGGTTGGTCAGGGTATTTACAAGGTCTATTAAGTGGATTTGGGATTACATTACCTACGGCTTTAACAAGCGCATATAATCCTGAAGCGGGAACATATGTAGACTTACCAGCAATCTGTATCATTTTTCTAATGACGTTGTTATTAACAAGAGGAGCAAAAAAATCAGCGCGTTTTAACGCTATCATGGTAGCTATCAAACTTTTTGTTGTCTTACTATTTATCGGCGTTGGTGTTTTCTATGTAAAGCCTGAAAACTGGACACCCTTTATGCCGTTCGGCTTCTCTGGCGTAACAACTGGGGCTGCAACTGTATTCTTTGCTTACATCGGATTTGATGCTGTATCAACAGCTGCTGAAGAAGTCAAAAATCCACAGCGTAACATGCCAATCGGCATTATTGCTTCTTTAACAATTTGTACGATTCTATATATCGTTGTTTCATTAGTTTTAACTGGGATTGTACCTTATGATCAGTTAGGTGTGAAAAACCCTGTTGCATTTGCACTACAATACATTCAACAAGATTGGGTTGCTGGTTTCATTTCTTTAGGAGCGATTACTGGAATTACAACTGTATTACTTGTTATGTTATATGGACAAACACGATTATTTTACGCAATTAGCCGCGATGGCTTGCTACCAAAAGCACTTTCTCGCGTAAATAAAAAAACAAAAACACCTGTTATCAATAGTTGGATTACTGCCACTATGGTTGCTTTCTTTGCTGGTTTTGTTCCTTTAAGTAAACTAGCAGAATTAACAAATATCGGTACATTATTCGCATTCATCGTTGTATCAATTGGAGTAATTATTTTACGCAAAAAACAACCAGAATTACCGCGTGCTTTTAAAGTACCTTTGGTACCATGGATTCCTGCTTTAGCTGTTCTATTCTGTGGATACTTAGCATTACAACTCCCAGCAACAACATGGATTGGCTTTGCAATATGGCTTGTAATTGGACTTGTTGTCTACTTCAGTTACGGTTATAAAAATAGTACACTACAAAAGGAACAAAAAGAAGACGTAGCATAATGAAAAAGCTGTTGTCCCATTAGGACAGCAGCTTTTTTCCGTTCTGGTACAAAAAATAATATCATTGTGGATACTGAAATTATGGTTCTGGTGCAAATATAGGAAGAGGAATATGGATAGTAAATTCATAACGGAATTATATTTTATGCTATAAGGGGTCACCATACATGCTCATCAACCTAACAGAGCAGGTTAACCCCAAAACGAAAAAAATGAACTTTGTTGCTATAAAATGCACAAAATTTTCGTTTTGGGGGGTACTTCAAAATCTTAGCTTGATGGTGATGTGATGCTACCCCTTGAATATAAGTTTCCTATTCTTTCTTAAATAGGTGTCTTTTCATAAAAAAACCTTCACATGTAGTATGTAAGGAGATTATCTCGTGGGTTATTTACAAATTGTAGGTGGGGAATATTTGACGCTTACATTAATTTAGTTAAAAAGGATAAATGGTAGAATAGTAAAAATTCACCTCAATTTATCATTTTAGCCAAGAAGACTCCTTCCTCAAGGAACGCGAAGTGAGTAGGTGGGAGATGAATTGGCTTCGGACA
>NZ_JAEHBK010000074.1:0-7324 GCF_016483685.1 Bacillus cereus group sp. N8
TTAGGACTTTACCACATAAAAAAACAATCCCGTATGATTTTATTGATTTGTCTGGGAGCTGTTGCTTCAGCTTTAGCGATGGCAATTTTGTATGAACCGGGAACTGATCCGAGCAGAATTTATTATGGCACAGATACGAGGGCCTTTTCTTTACTTATTGGAGCGGCACTTGCCTTACTTTGGCCAAGCAATAGGCTTGCAAATAAAATTATTCCAAAGGCGCGTCTCATTCTTGATGTAGTGGGAGGAACTGCTCTTATTATTATATTGCTTATGTTTTGGAAGACGAATCAATATGATCCGTTTCTATACAATGGAGGAATGGTTCTCTTATCAATTGCAACAGCATTGTTAGTGGCAAATCTTGCTCATCCAGCTAGCCGCATCGCTCAATTTTTACGATTTAGGCCTTTACGCTGGATAGGGATAAGGTCGTATGGCATATACCTCTGGCATTATCCAATTCTTACATTGACGACTCCAAAAGTAAATGCTGGAGATTTTTCACTAATAAGAGCAATTCTTCAATTTCTTCTAATTATAATGATTGCGCAAATTTCATGGAAGTATATTGAAAAACCAATCCGACAAGGTGCGCTCCGAAATATTCAGTTTAAGAATTTAAGGCTTCAAAATGTCGCTTTAGGTGTTAAGTTAGCTTTAATTTGTGCAGTATTCGTTTCGTCGATAGCCGTTTTTGGGTTATCAAAAGTTAGTAAGGCTAAGGAGAATCCTCAACTAGATAAGGTGGAAGCAGTACAAACACAACCTGCGAAACATCCGGTTGCAGTTCGGGAAAATCCAGCTCAAGAGACGCCAAAAAATCAAGAAGAATCAAAAGAAGTAAATTCTGTGCAACCTAAAAGTTCTTCCAACGTTACAGCGATAGGCGATTCCGTTATGATTGATATTGCTCCGTATTTAAAAAATACTTTTCCTGATATTAGGATTGATGCACAAATTGGTCGCCAACTGTCAAAAGCGATTCCAGTAGTTGAACAGTTAAAGAATGAAGGGAATTTAGGAAACTATGTTATTATTGGATTAGGTACAAATGGAGCCTTTACTACTGAGCAACTTGTATCATTAATAAATTTAATTGGGAATGAACGTAAAATGATATTTATTAATACGAGGGTACCACGTCCGTGGGAATCAATCGTGAATGAGAGATTAAAAGCGACAACATCTGAATATCCGAATATAACTCTAGTAGATTGGTATGCAGCAAGTGCTGGAAAGGGAGACTACTTTGCACCTGATGGTGTGCATTTAACCAAAGTAGGTGCAGAAGCATACGCAGCACTTGTAGCCAAAGCGGTGAATCAATAATTAGATATATTTTATTAACTTCTTTTGTAAAATTAACTGAAATGTAAAAGATCTATGGTTGAGGAAGACAAATTTTTTGCAGTCATCAATAATTTCTGTAATTCATTATACGTCGAAAAAGCGAAGTTTGGTTGAAGACTCCGTCTTTTTTATACAGGGCATGAATGGTTTCGATGCCTTTTACTATACGTGAGGCATGACGAATGTTTTGAAATCCTGCAGATTTGGAAAAGTGTCTGTCGCTTTACATGTCGCTGGTCCTGTTCTGTGAGATTATTTATAGGAAGAAAGAATGTAACTTCCTAACTTTAAAAATAAGCCCAAAGAATTATTTAATTCTTTGGGCTTATTTTTGGTTCTGGTGCAAAAATGATTACGTAGATAATCCAACATGAATGTTATATTCTCATGAGAATAAGTTGTTCGGAAATCAATATAAAAATCCGTATTTTTATATTAAGATATTATGAATTTTTATACTCCCATTATAGTAAGTGGTTATATAGATAGCGTTATATTTTAATATGCAATATTAAATATTAAAAGACGGCTTATATTGTTATGATAGAAAAGGTAAATTCTACAGCATTTTTCGATGTACTGCGAAGCTAATGATTATGTAAGTTCCAGTAGGTAAAAAGGGAGAAGGATTTTTATAATTCTTTTCCCTTTTTATATGTTCACAAACAGAACATATCTATAATAAGAGAGTGGTTGTATACGATTATTTATTTCACTCCCTTTTCCTCATATCTCTTTACAACCCGATAAAAAGGTTCGACTTGAGGGGAACGAAGAAACTTATATATCATTATTAAATCATTTAAACAAGTAGGTGATAGTATGGGAACATTGTTAGAGGAATGTATTGAAACTTTGGGACAGAATATAAGAATCTTATCTAAAGAAGAAAGAGAAATGGTTCTTATAAATTTTGAAACTAATTTTTATATTACACAAGGGGGACGTATTGAATGGTCAAAAATAACTCAGTGCATTGAAATAAATACAATTGATGAATAATTTCATATTTGAATAGTTGTTACGATGAATATAATAAGAAGGTTTATTTAATTTGGGATGAAGGGAAATTACCAATTGGTAAGACAGACTTAGATAAGGTTTTCGAAGTAATAGACGATGTTAATGCGGTTAGCTTTGATACTTGGATATATGGGTTCTGGTGCGAAAATTTCAAGACTATTGCAAGTAATCTCCTAAACTTGGACATACTGATAGTATGATTCTAAAAAAGGTGCGTGATCAGTATGGAAAAATTACAGAAGACAGAAGGTGCGCGGTATGAGTTTACTAGATAGTATCAAAATTGCCCTATCTTCTATTCTAGCTCATAAGCTGCGCTCAGCCCTTACAATGCTAGGGATTATTATCGGTGTAGGTTCTATTATTACCGTTGTTGTGATTGGACAGGGCGGGGAAGCTGCATTAAAATCACAATTTGTTGGTTCTGGAAATAGTGTGATTTCTATTCATTATAAGGCCAACATGAATGATCCATCCGGTATGGAATCAATAGGACAACCGAAATTGACAGAAGAAGATATTTTTGAAATTAAGAAGATTCCAGAGAATGCACATGTAATTAAGACAAATTAAAATATGGAAACACTAGATGTTAATGATAAAAAAGAAATGGTAAATATAAAAGGGCTAGACGATGAATACTTTGCTGTAAATAAAGTTAAGGTGAAAAAAGGTCATTCTTTAAATGATACAGATATTGAACAAGGAAATAATGTTGTCATGATTAGCGCGGGTTTAGAAAAAAGGATATTTGAAAAAGAGAATCCCATTGGAAAAATCATTGAAATGAAAGGCCAACCAATGCAAATCGTTGGTGTATATGAAGCTACAGGTGGATTTATGGGAATGGGAGATTCCGAGGCGTTATTTCATTAACGTTATGGCCAACATTGTATGGAACAGATGAAATTCAAAGTATTTCTGTCCAAGCGAAAAAAATCGATAATTTAGATGCCGCTGGAAAGAAAGCAGCTGATGTATTAAATAGTCGTAAGCAAAGTGAGTTTACAGGTAAATATAAGGTACTAAACTTAAAAGAAATTCAAGAGGGTATTTCCAAAATGACAAATATCATGACGATGATTATTGGTGGTATCGGTGTTATGAACATTATGCTTGTATCTGTAACAGAGCGTACTCGTGAGATTGGGGTACGTAAAGCACTTTGAGCAACGAGTAGTAAAATCTTACTACAGTTCTTAATTGAAGCTGTTATGTTAACGATTCTTGGGGGATTAATTGGAATTGGCCTTGGTTATGGAGGTGCATATATTGTGTCAACATTTGCAAAATGGCCACCACTTGTTTCATGGCAAGTAGTCGTTGGCGGTGTGTTATTCTCTATGACACTTGGTATTATTTTCGGGTTGATTCCAGCGAACAAAGCAGCAAAATTAGATCCAATTGAAGCGCTTCGTTATGAATAAATTTATTAGTAGAAAGCTATTTATTTAATGTGGTTCTGATAAAAAGATAAAGCAAAAAAGAATCCCTCGTTTCTTTTGGGATTCTTTTTTGTTTGCAAAGGTATGTTTATCTGAACACACGTAAATTTACAAGGTTTTTAAACACAAAAATAGGAGGCATTTTATGATTTTTTGTTCAACATTACCGTGTACAGAAATGTACAAAGAAAGAATATGCAATATTGCATTTTACATTATTTCATCGGGATAATATGTTATTTATTGAATGTAATATATAAATGGAGGAAATGTTATGAACAAGAAATCAAGGTTTACCCAAATGATGCTCGGTATTAGTACAATGGCCTTATCATTTGGAAGTATCCAAACACAAGTATCAGCGGAAGAAAACACACCTTATAATGTGTTACAAAAGAAACCAATTGGGATAGAAACTTCAACAGATGAAATTGCACATTCTACAAAAGCAGACGAAACATTGTCTTATGAAGAACGTTTAAAAGTAGGCGATTTTTCACAACGTCCAGCTCCGGTCGTGAAACGAGCAGCGGCAAAGCAATTTCAGCAAAAGTATTCTGTGGCAGAGCTGAATAGAATGAGTAATGACGAATTCATCGATACATTGGCAAGTATTAGTTGGAATCAAATTACAGATTTAGATCAATTTAATCAAGAAACAAAAGAGTTTTATCAGAATAAAGAGCGAATACAGGTTATTATTGATGAATTAGGTCGTCGTGGAAGCACATTTACAAAAGATGATACAAAAGGGATTGAGACGTTTGCTGAAGTATTACGTTCCATATCTTATGTAGGCTTTAATAATAAAGAGGTAAGCTATTTAAATGAGCGAAGCTTTCATGATAAATGTTTACCTGCATTAAAAGCAATTGCAAAAAATCCGAATTTTAAATTTGGTACAGATAAACAGGATGCAGTGGTATCTGCATACGGTAAATTAATTAGAAACGCTTCTTGTGATGCTGAAACAGTTCAATATGCAACAAATATATTAAAGCAATATAACGATAATATTTCCACATATATAAGTGACAAGAAGAAAGGGGACGCCTTGTATGAGCTTATACAAGGGATTGATGATGATATACAGTCTTACTTGTTTGAGACACGTAAAAAAGCGGATGAAACAATATGGTATGGGAAAATTGATGGTTACATAAATGAAGTTAGTCGAATGGCTCTTTTGAACCATCTAACAACAGAAAATAAATGGTTAATTAATAATGGTATTTATTATACTGGTCGTTTAGGGAATTTCCATAGTAATCCAAATAAACCTTTAGAAGTACTTACACAAGCAATGCATATGTACCCTCGTTTAAGTGAGGCTTATTTTAATGCGGTAGAGCAAATTTCAACAAACTATGGTGGAAAAGATTATAACGGAAATACAGTAGATTTTAAGAAAATACGTGAAGAAGGCCAGCAGCAGTACTTACCAAAAACGTATACATTCGATGACGGCTCTATTGTATTTAAAACAGGAGATAAAGTAACGGAAGAAAAGGTTAAGAAACTATATTGGGCTGCAAAAGAAGTAAAAGCGCAGTATCATCGTGTAATTGGAAAAAATGGAGCGTTAGAATCAGGGAAAGCTGATGATGTACTGACAATCGTCATTTATAATAATCCAGATGAATATAAACGAAATAGCCAACTATATGGATATGATACGAATAATGGTGGAATTTATATTGAAGGAATCGGAACGTTCTTTACATTTGAGCGTACACCGCAGCAAAGTCGTTATAGTTTGGAAGAATTGTTCCGTCATGAATTTACACACTATTTACAGGGAAGATATGAAGTTCCAGGATCATGGGGACAAGGAGAAATGTATCAAGATCAACGTTTGACTTGGTTTGAAGAAGGAAATGCAGAATTTTTTGCAGGATCTACTCGTACGAATAATGTTGTTCCGCGCAAAAGTATAATTAGTGGATTATCATCTGATCCTGCGAAACGTTATACAGCAGAACGAACATTATTTTCGAAATATGGAGAAGGAGAAGGAGACGAAAAATGGGACTTTTATAATTATTCTTTTGCACTGCAGTCTTACTTATATACTCATCAATTTGAAGCTTTCGATAAGATTCAAGATTTCATTCGTGCAAATGATGTGAAGAATTATGATACATATCGTGAAGCTTTAAGTAAGGATCCAAATTTAAATAAAGGATACCAAGACTATATGAAGCAGTTAATTGATAATCAGGGTACATATAATACTCCGCAAGTATCAGATGATTATTTAGCTACCCCTTCACCAAAGCCACTAGCTGATGTAAAGAAAGACATTACAGATGTAGCAAAGATAAAAGATGCAACGATTACAAAGCATAAGTCTCAATTTTTTGATACGTTTACATTAGAAGGGACATATTCAGGTGGCGTAACAAAAGGAGAATCTGAGGATTGGAAAACGATGAGCAAGAAAATCAATCAATCTTTAGAACAGTTAGCGCAAAAAGAATGGAGCGGCTACAAAACAGTTACAGCGTATTTTGTTAATTATCGTGTGAATGCGAAAAATCAATTTGAATATGATGTTGTATTCCATGGTGTTGCAACGGGAGAAGAAGAAAAACAGACTGTTAAAGTAAATATGAATGGACCGTACAATGAAATATTAAATGAAAAAGTTGAGTTTCATAGTGATGGTACAGAAAGCACAGGTGGAAAAATTGTTTCTTATCTCTGGGATTTTGGGGATGGTACAACAAGTACAGAAGCAAATCCTACTCATGTATATGGAAAAGAGGGAACATATACTGCAAAGCTAACAGTGAAAGATAATAAAGGAAAAGTAGGCCGAGGACAAACATCGGTTACCGTAAAACAGGATGAGCCAGCAGGTCATAACTATCAAAATGCAAAGGTAATTCGTTTTAATAAGCTTTCAAAAGGAAATATGGATCGTCCGAATATGGCGTATATGCACACATTCAATGTCACATCTCCAAAAGAAGTAGATATTTCTTTTATAGATGAACAGGGAATTGGGATACAATGGGATGTATATCACGAATCAGATTTAGAACATCCTGTTATTACGGGCCAAGCGGATGGAAATAATATAAAAGGGAAATTTGAAGCGAAACCTGGGAAGTATTATATAGTCTCATTTTTTGAAAAGGAAAACGGAAAGGGAACATATTCGGTTCTGTTGCAAAGTTAGAAAAAATATAGAGAGGTCTACAGATTGGAAATAGACTTTAAGCAATCGCTACTAATTGCTGTAGTTCTTTGTACACTGAAAAGACGGAGTCTGATTCAAGACTTCGTCTTTGTTTATATATGGCCTGAATCGTTTCAATCCCCTTTATGGTTCGTGAAGCATGACTAAGATTTTGAAATCCTGCGGATTTGACAAAACGTCTCTTTACATGCCTATGATCCTGTTCAAGTAGGTTATTGAGATATTTAACGGTACAATGTTTTGTACGTACATAAAAGCCGTTCTTCTTCAGTTTTTTGAACGCACAAAGCAAGGGCGG
>NZ_JAEHBK010000075.1:0-7228 GCF_016483685.1 Bacillus cereus group sp. N8
CATTATGTAAATGAGCTGTCCATATGGGCGGCTCATTGTATTTTTTGCTTAGCATGGTTTTTTCCAAAATGCTGGCGGTACCCCATCGCTATCAAGCTAAGAAATACATTATTCCCCAAAACAAAAAATATATATTTTTAGAACGTACTACAACTTCTGTTTGGTTACTAAAGTATCTAAAAAAACAAGGTCAACGCCAGCCCTGAAACTAGGTTTAACCGATAAACAATTTACTTTAACCGATATTAATAAACTGGACAATCATCCTCTTTTAAAAAGGATGAGTTTTTTAGAGGTTCCTGTGGAATTTTATGTTAAACTTACTATGAAGATTACGAAAATTCATTCTTCAATAAACGGGCAAGATTATTGAACAAGTTTTATGAACTTTAGTGGTAGCATCATTAGTGAAATGCTTTATAACAACTAATTAAGGAGGGATAGAATATGAGAAATAACTTTCAAATCGTTGCGTTACAAGAGAAGGAGTTTAATAACCTATTTCTAATGAATGAAGAAGCATTAAAAAGTATCGGGGCAGTCAAAATAATAGCAAATAAAAATCCTGGATATCCTTGCAGGATAAGTTTGAAGGATGCAGAGGTAGGAGAAGAGGTAATCTTACTGAATTACCAATATCATAGTGTTAATTCGCCTTATAAAGCAAGTGGTCCTATATTTATACGAAAGGGAGCAACTACCGCTAAGCTAGATGTAAATGAAATTCCGCTTATGTTACATCATAGGTACCTATCTATACGCGGCTACAATGCTGAATCAATGATTGTAGAAGCGAGGGTTACAGAAGGTGTAAATTTAAGAGAAAATATAGATGAAATTTTTGATAATAAAGAAGTAGAATATATTCACATTCTTAACGCTAAACCAGGATGCTATAACTGCCTTGTTAATAGAGTGTGAAAAAATTGAAAATGCAAACTTCTATTATCCTATAAGGGGTACCACCAATCGCTATCAGGCTACTTCAACAAAACCTCCCCTAAAATGAAAAAATACGCTATTCTTTTTGTAGAATCATAGGAAAGGATGGCGTTTTTGTATGTCTATTTCTGTATCTGATGAATTACAACTATTTGCTCAAGAGATTCAAAGTTTTTTATCTCCAAATACCTTACGGGATCTTGCTAGAGATGTTGGTTTTGTAGGTTCTGGTGCATATTCACTTATTTTTGATAACAAAAGTAGGGATATATAGAAATATCTACTTGTAGAAATAGGGAAATTTCTATATTTAAGATTATTAGAAAGTTTATACCTCCCCAGAAGTCCCTACTTCAAACAGTTCGTAAAGCTGTTAAATGGCGAGAGTACAATATGAGATTTTCTTAACATAAATAGATAACCCTTTAGATAATTAAATCTAAAGGGGAAAATTTAATAAATTGTATAACTGTACTTCATGATTCTAGGATGTATCTAAGAAGATGAATAAGAGTTTTCTTTTTCGAGAGTAGATATAGGAAGATTTATATTAACTGTTGTTCCTTTACCTACTTCACTTTCAATAAGTATCTTTCCTTGGTGCTTCTCAATAATTTTATAACAGATCATTAATCCTAAACCGATACCATTTTCTTTGAGACTATAAAATGGTTCTCCTAGGTAAGGTATACGTTCCTGTTCAATTCCACACCCATAATCAGTAAATCGAATGTTTACCTGGTTTTGATCAGGCACATATTCGATTTGAATCAAGATTTTCCCTCCCATTGGTGTTGCTTCAATCGCATTTTTTAAGATATTTATAAAAGCTTGCTTCAATTGATTCTCTTCACAAAGTATGAATGAAGTATCAGATGTAAAATCAGTTGTAATTTGTATGCAATTCATAATTGCTTGAGGCTCAAGTAACATTACAATTTGCTTCATTAATACATTAAGGTCATTAGTTTTAATTTCTAATGCCTCAGGTTTTGCTAATGTCATAAATTCATTAGTAATACTATCTATACGTTCAACCTCTGCTAACACTATATCTATATAATGCTCAGTGTTCTTATTTTCAATTGATTTTAATAACTGCATGAACCCTTTCATTGCTGTTAAAGGATTTTTAATTTCATGAGCAATTGCAGTGGATAATTGACCTACTACAGCAAGTTTTTCCGATTTTCGTAATAATTCTTCTGTTTTTAACCGTTCTGTGATATCTCGAGAGATACTCAAGAAAACATTTTTGCCATTCAAGTTAAAAACACGGACACCAAATTCAGTTGTTATAGTTCTCCCTGTCGGAAAAACAAATTCATCTTGCAAAGTGAAAGAAGTTTTCCCTTCTCTAATTTTTTCTATCACTCTTTTGATTATCGGAGAATCTGGCGGAACGTTACTAGGAAATGGAATCGAAAGAAGCTCTTCTCTACTATATCCAAATCTTTTACACGCAACAGGATTTACTTCAATAAATCGAGCCGGAAGTTGATCCTCATTTAGCTCTACTACATATACTGCGTCAGTTGCTTGTTCGATGAGCGCACGGTATTTCATTTCACTGTCTCTTAATTGTTGATGTAATTGACGGCGTTCTCTTTCTGCTTGTTTCCTTTCAGAAATGTCTCTACAAATTCCTGATAAAGCAATTATATTGCCCCTTAAATCTAGAATTGGTGAAACCGTCACGTTTACATCAATTAGAGTTTTATCTTTTCGTTGTCTAACTGTTTCTAACCTAGTAATAACAGGATCTTGTATATTGGTATTACTAATATTTTTGATTAACTCTAAAGTTTCATTCATTAAAAAATCAGGTACGCAAGGTAATTTTTTTCCTACTGATTCTTTTTCTGACCAACCAAATATCTTCTCATAAGCTTTATTCGCTTGCAGCATATGTCCATCTAAATCAAATATAGTGATAGCATCTACGTTATGATTAATAAACGATTCCAGTCGTTCTTTCGTTACCTTTAGTTCATTTTCCGCATTTATTCTTTTCGTTATATCAACAGTAGAACCAACCACCTCAACGACTGTTCCCTCTCTTTTAACTGGCCTAAGAGAGAAAAGTATCATAGTCTCATCATTTGGCCATGGTAGTTCGAAAGTTACTTCTTCACCATCCCATGCCTGTTGATAATACTTTAGTAATCGAGGAACTAAATGGGATGGAATAATGGAAGAATCTATAGTAGGTAAAAGCTTCCCTACAACTTGTTCAGAGTGAAATCCTTGTTGATAAAATAATTGTCCATCACACAGAGTATGAATAAAATTCCCATTTACTTTTTTAAATTTAACAATACCTCCTTGTAGTTCATGTACGGTATCCCTTAATTCCCGCTTTGATTCTAGTAAAGTTTCATTCGCTTTAGCTAGGTCTTGTGTTAAGTAATATAAATTTTGATAGGATTCCATAAGAAAAACACCAATTAAGAGTCCGCAAGATATAAATAATGTACCTTGGATGTCAAGAAGTATAAGTGAGATAGAAGGAAAAAAGAATCCAAATACCCAATGAATTATGGCTAGATAAACAGCTAGATAAAGAAAAACGCTTTTAAAGGGATGGGTATTTTTGAGATATGTTTTGAATATAGTATATATAGTAGCAATGCCTAAAGCAGCTATCAAAGCTGGTCCCCAATCACCACCAAGGTAGAAAATACGCATAAATAAAATAAACATTAACGTAATCCAACCAGCTGTACGACCAAAATAAATAAACGAAATAATAAGAGGAACGGCTCGCAAGTCATAAAACAATCCCATGTGCTTAAAATTAAAAATCATCAAAATAGCAGCTATGATACCTGCATATGTCCCCAAAAATAAATGGATAAATCTATTATCCATTTTCCTTAAAAATACTTGAATAAAAATAGCTGAACTAGCTAGGAAAGAAAAAATAGATAGATTAATGAAGAATCCTGTGAACAGCATGCCATATTCCCTCCTTTTTACACGTATTCGACAAAAAGTATAAAAATCCTACAAATTGCATCATAATTAGTCCTATTATTCTAAATCATAAGGCTATTTTCGGAGGAGAGATATGAGTAGTGATAAAAATTTAGCCCCTTTTTACCAGGGTTATCAATTGGATGTGTTGGACAACAATATTTATATAGTTTTCAGCACAAAAAGTTTCCATTCCAGAGAAAATCACATTCCAGATTTATTTGTAATCAATTTCTAATGAACCGTTAATATATTTGGTATCGAATGAGATTATGTTTGTTATTCGGGATTTTAAGTAGCTTAAATGAAATTTCGAAAAATAGGGTTTGAGAATCATTTTTTTTAAGGTTGTTGCATACATTTTATTAAGTATTGGAATTATTAAAGGTTATTTTGGCAGGGTTAGCGAGGATTGTGAAGAAAAATAGTGTAATTGTAAAAATATATGAAAACAAAAAGCATGTAAGGATGAGTTGTAATCGTACTATTGGAAAGGAAGTGGGGAAATCATGATACATCGATATGAAATTGATTTTTCTGTGATGTATGATGGCAAGGTAACAGACTTACAATCAGCAATTATTCCAGCACAGTCTTTAGAAGAAGCAAACAAGAAATTACAATCGGAAGTAAAGCGGAGGTTAGGGAAATGTGTTGTCAAAATTGATCATACAAGTTTACTTGTTTCAGAGGATAGTCGATACACAATTGGATGAAATGAGGAGATGAGTCTTGCGATCAGCAAGGCTTTTCTATTGCTAGAGTTTGATGCAAAGCGAATAATTACAGAATTAGTATATCTATCCCGACAGGATTGATCAGAAAAAGGTCATGTTTTAAAGAAATCCGAATAGAAAATGAGTAAATCTTTCTTACAGAAATGTCACATTCCTGTAAGATTATTAGATAGTTTAAGTACTTTTTCCATGTCATAATAAAGACATAAGAAACGACATTTAAAAATTATAAGTTATAGGGGAGTGCCAATCATGATTGTAACAACAACGCAGGGAATTCAAGGGAAAGAAATTAGTGAATATATTGATATTGTAAATGGTGAAGCTATTATGGGTGCAAATATTGTCCGCGATTTATTCGCTTCAGTTCGTGATGTTGTCGGTGGTCGTGCTGGTGCTTATGAAAGTAAATTAAAAGAAGCACGTGATATTGCAATGGACGAAATGAAAGAACTTGCAAGACAAAAAGGTGCTAATGCAATCGTTGGTGTTGACGTAGACTACGAAGTTGTTCGTGATGGTATGTTAATGGTTGCTGTAAGTGGTACGGCTGTACGTATATAATAAGATAGAAAACAGGCTCTCCCCGTAAAGTGTGTATGCTTTACAGGGATTTTTTTGTTGGGAAAATTTAGGGTATATCCACGAGGCCGCTTGTACACATGTAATCCCAAAATAATATGCCATAATTTCATTCAAGCCAGTATTTAAACATTTTGAAAAAGCGGTAAATAAATGTACACCGAGGTTCCTACTCCAACTTTACTTGTTATACAAATGCTTCCCTGATGACTTTCAATAATTTTGTAACTAATCATTAAACCGAGACCTGTTCCTTTTTCTTTCGTACTATAAAAAGGTTCAGCAAGTTTTGCAATTCTTTCTTCTGGAATACCAATCCCCTCATCTGAAATACAAATTTCCACCGCATTGTTACTTACTTTCTTAGTGGTAATGGTTATGTCTCCCCCATGTGGCATTGCTTCAATTGAATTTTGTAAAACATTGATAAACACTTGTTTTAATTGTTTTTTACAACAATCAATATATACAACGTCAGGATCCGTTTGGAATGTGACATGAATATTTGTCATAATTGCCTTTGTGTTAATTAATGATACAACGTTTTTTAAAATTACATCGATGCTCTCTTGTTCAAAAGAACATACCTCAGGCTTAGCAATCGATAAAAATTCATGAATAATAGATTCAATGTGCTCAATTTCAGAAAGTATGAGTTGAAAATATTTTGATTCATGTTTCATTTGTATCTCTAATAATTGTATAAATCCTTTAATAACAGTGAGTGGGTTTCGCACTTCATGTGCAACCCCTGCAGCGAGTTGACCGACAGTAGCTAATTTGTCTGATTTATTTAATAGTTCTGCTGTCTTTTTCCGCTCTGTAATATCGCGAACCATAACCATCACTTTATCTGTTAATAGTGGTAAACATCGTGCTTCAAAAAAGTAAATACTATTATGCATGAGCAAGGAGTAATCTACAATTTCTATGGAATTATTCTGCTGTACCCTTGCAATTGCTTCTTGTAGCTGCAGGGCAACCTCTAAAGGTAACACATCCTGAAATTTTTTATACATAAATTGTTCGGCAGGTACATAAAATCTTGATGGACAGCCGGCTTTATAATCAACGATTACTCCGTCAAGTCTTGTTAAAAAACATAAGTCTGGGAGTGCTTTAAAAATTAATTCTAACTCTGAAGATTTTTCTATAAGTTTCTCTTCTACCTTTTTCCGATGCGTAATATCAATACCAACTGCCCAGTGACTGTATCCAGGAACAGGGAATTCTTCTGAAAGGTTTGACCACAGGATTGTTTTTTCATCACCGTTTTTACAAGTAAGTGTCATTTCCCAATCACGAAAGTTTTTACCGAGTTCAGAAAATCCATGAAGTAACTGGTTCCGATACGTTTCATCTGGATAAAGTAGCTCTAACGCGCAAGGATTGTTAATAATTTCATCGGCACTATAACCTGTTACAAGTTCACACTCCCGGTTCCATATGACAATATTTCCTTCTTCATCACAAGCATCAACCATAACGGGCATGTTGTGTAAAATCGTATATAATTTTTCAGCAGGGATAGATTGATCTTTCTGCAATTGCTGTAATGTATTCATTCCTTTATTCGTTATAATCGTTGCAAGGGATTTAAAGTATATAGTGCAAGATTCAATACTATCTTTAGGCGACAAAATTACAAAATCACCAATCGTATTTTCATTGAATATAATAGGGACATGAATTTTTGTATGTAAATGTATATCAGAGGATGGTGTGCCGTAATGAAATATGATTTCTCCGTTGCAATCAAGCAGCTGATGTGAAATCTGTGTTAAAAGATAAAAGTGTTCTGCCATAGTTTGTATTTCTTTTACGTCAATAATCTCGGTCAGTTTGTACATATTCTCTCACCCCTATTTATGTAAACATGGATATGTATTTTTTTTTTTTTTTTTTTTTTTTTTTTTTTATTTTTTTTTTTTTTATTTTTTTTTTTAAAAAAAAAACAAACCCACAGAAATAAGGGAATATTGTTTTGGGGT
>NZ_JAEHBK010000076.1:0-7043 GCF_016483685.1 Bacillus cereus group sp. N8
TCCGAAGCCAATTCATCTCCCACCTACTCACTTCGCGTTCCTTGAGGAAGGAGTCTTCTTGGCTAAAATGATAAATTTTCCCAACAAGAAATATACAAAGTTTTAATTAGGTTTCTTGAAAAAGGTAATAGTTTAATATTTGTTACTCATATTGAAGAGTTTAAAAATAAACTAGGTGATTATATCTATGAGATTCAAGATATAACTCTCTCAAAATTACAATAAAAGGAGCTAGTCTATGAATAAATATTATATAATTGCTATCTTAAGTATTGCACTTTCTATTGTATTATTTATATTTAATTTTTATCAGACTAAAATAGGAGGAGTAATATTTCCTTTAAGTATAGGAGCAAATATTAAATTTCTAGCTGTTGGTGTATTGAATGAAAGTAAACACAAAAAACACAATTGATTTTGAAGTAAAACGAAGAGTAATTGAAAGTTAGCTTAATACATATTGAGCTCAACAATATGTATTATTACATTAGAATTTGTTATTAACTCAGATTAAATTTTAAAAACTGCATATGGTTTTCATATTAGATTGGAAATCTAACTTCTGATCTATCTAAAGAAAAGACACTTTAAAGCGTCTTTTCTTTATTTTTGTAATTTAGTTGTCTGATGCTTGATAATCATAAATCTTTTCACGAATAGCGGATGCAATAAATTCTTCAATAGAACTGTTCGTTTCTTTTACAATGTTTGTGATTGCATGGTATTCACTGCTTGTTATCGTTACTGCCTTAGTAACACTACTGCTATCTAAATACACGCTATTATTAACACGTCTTGTTAATTTTCCTTCTATTATATAGGGGGTTAAACAATCAATCCATTCTACCTGCATTTGCATTGGTAATTGAATAATGGATTGACGAACATCAAAGTACCAAAAACCATCTTCCTCAGAAACCTTAATATTTCTTGGTGATATATACTGTAGTATTAAGTCAATTAAGTGAAAAATGTTACTTCGCAATTGATTTGATTTAGGAAAACGAAACTTTACAAACTTTTGGTGATGACTTCTTGGTTTATCGGATAAAATATATGCAGGCTTATATCCCATTTTAATTGAATCTTTTAGTGTCATATTGTTTCCAAACTCATCAATAAGCACAATATCCCCGCGCTTCGGAATGGATATAATCCGTGCTAATTTATTACCTTGCATAAATTTTTGGAACAATACTACATTGTATTTCTGTGAGAATGTATACAAAGTATTGGTCTGATCTAATTGCTGTACCAATCCGTGTATTTCTTCCTCATTTACAAATTTAGTCTCACGATTACGATGTTTCTGTATAGTGCAAGTCAATACTCCTTCTTCTATCCACTTTTCAAGTTGATACATGCTCACATTATAATCTTTTGCTGCCTGATATAAGGTAATTCCTTCTGTTTCACGATCTTCTTTGAGCTTTTCTATGTCTTCTCGCTTAAATAAAAAGCTACCATCTAAACGCCAGGTCTCTCGATTAATTGGATTTAATTGTCCTTGTTTCATAAGAGTATTAAAAATGAAGCTACTAATTCCTAAATAAGCTTTTACTTCATTCGTATTCATATTTATTTCCTGTCTTTCAAACATACCTTTTCCTCCTATGTGTAAACTTCTGTTATGTGAAATCAATAATTTTATTATGTAAAGTTAAATTGATAAAAATATATAATGTAAATTTAATTATAACACAATCATAACTTAATTTATTTTTAAAATTATATGAAATTTAAATTCACTTTCTAATTAAATTATCTTTTATATAATTATAAATTAAATAAAAGATAATTTATAAAAAGAATTTGATAATAAGCATAGAAAATAGAACATTTTCTATACTTATCCATTACTTTCATTTTTATAAAATTTAATCTTACTATGTAAATAACTTTGAATGTAATTCAGTTATAATATTAGATATAAAAGAAATTAATATGGAGTTGGATAACAATGGAATTTAAATTAAATACAATTCATAGTGAAACTTATTTAGAAAATATAGAGAAACAAAAACAAAATTTCTCAAACATAATTGCGATATGGAATCAAGATTATATAAATGAAGCTGAATTTAAAAAGGAAAATAACGAAAGAGAAGATTCATATACATATGAGGGATTTTCAGATGAAGAAATATTGTATTACTATTTAAATCGGCAAACACATTTTGACCAAGAAAAACGTATAAAGGATGCATCCAGGACTCTATATGCTCGTGATCTAAGTCAATTTTATTTTTTTATTAAGCAAAGCACAGAGTTTCTGCAGCAAGATGTTAAAGATTATGTAGTCGGCCAAGTTTGGAGGAACTTAAGAAAGCGACATATACGTAACTATCAAAAATGGCTATCCCAGGAGGCAATCTCCTATCAATCAAAAGAAAAATACAAAGCATCTACGATTAGTCGGAAACTTGGTGTGGTCCGTTCGTATTTGAAATGGCTATATGAAATTCAATATATCCAGGAACCTCTTCATGTGGAAATTCTAAGTACTACCGTTAATAAACAACATAAACCAAAACGCGAGTTATCATATGAGGAAGTGAAGCAATTGCTTCATTACTATAAGGATAATGAAATCAATTATGCTTTACTATCGGTTCTGGCTACTACAGGATTACGTGTTGCAGAAGTAGCGCACGCAATGTGGAAAGACCTTGAATATGACGCTATACGTGGACGTTACTATTTAATAGTTGATACAAAGGGAGATAATGAACGGATTGTTTCTATTAATAAGGAGATTTTTAATCGTATTGTTGCGTTTCGAATCCGGAGACGATTACCTGTGGACATTGGAAATAAAAATGGTGAGACTATATTTCAAACAAAGAATCATACTGCTTATAAAGAAAATTATTTATCACAATATATTTCTAAAATCATTAAGGATACAAAGTTACCCTTTACGGAGAATATACGAATCACTCCCCACTTTTTTAGACATTTTTATGTGCAGTACTTATACGACTACAAAGGACTAGCACCTCATGTAATAGCGGCTGCAGTAGGTCATAAAAATGATAGAACTACAAAAGAAAATTACTTAAAGCAAAGACTTACTAAAGATAATGATGCGGGAAATTTAATTGGTGATGATGAATTTTAATGTGTAATTAATATACAATAAATTTAAAATAGGACAAGGTGAAACCGATATTGGTTTCACCTTGTGTTTAAATGGTTTTAAATATTTATACTGCATAGACTTCAATTTTTGTAGGATTAGAAAAGCGGCGTTCTAATTCTTTTTTGATTTTTTCAATGGCAAAGAACGCAGAAGATGCATATACAGTGATTACTTTTTTTATAAAAGTATTACCTGTTATTAAAATGTATCTTACTGAATATGATGAAATCATACTCTCACCCTTTCACATATCTATTGTGTTTAAGATATATGCCGATAGGTGTGGATATATTCTCAAAAGATGTATAATAAGTAAGCAAGTGGAGGTTCTGTTGCAAAGTTTTCTAAATGTGGTTACACTCCATCGCCATCTGATGAGTATGCTATATTTGAAAAAGATTCCGATAACTTGTGACCAAGTAAAAAAGCACCCTGTTTACAGGGTGCTTCACTTCTACCTAATGACTAATATTAGCACTTGGGTGTAAAGTTGTTCCTCCAATTGAAACTTTTATTTCATTTGTTAATGGAACATTTTGTTCATTAATAATTGTTCTCCACCATTCCCATGCAAGACCTGTACATTCTCTCGCTACGACTTTTACATTTTTTGAATTCGGTGGAAGTGGTATTACTGTAGAGTAATGAGCCGTTTTATCTTGGTTGTTTCCTTCCCAAGTTTTATGTGTTAATACTTCTTTCCCATTTTGATCATATGAGAATTCATCCCAAGATACATCAAATTGAGCGACATATGCACCGTAATGATCAAGGGTCATTTTCGCACTTGAATATTCTGTAGTTGTAGTCTCAATATAATCTGTATTGTTATGAACAGCAGCAGTTGCGTTATCTTTTAAGAAAGTGCTTGTATATGAAATTGGGTATGCTGGATTTTTAGAACTTAATTCTGCATTATCTTTAATGACATTTCGGATTTCATTAAAATCTTTTGAAACAACCTTGTTATGCTCTTTTGCATCTCCGCCTAATACTACAGCGGTAAAGGTACTGTCTTCAAAAATATCTTTGTACTGTCCACTCGCTTCAACGCCTTGCCCCTTAATTAAGGCTTTAAAGGCAGCTTGTACATCTTTGCTCTTAGATGATGTTTCTAATTTCACATAAACTGTTCTACCATAAGCTACATTTGACACCATAACAGGCGGAGCCGCATTACTTACCCCTTTACGAGTTAGCTCATCAAAAGTAACGCTATTATCAAAAAGATCTGATGGATTGTTAGGTAGTTCTGCACTTACGGTATAAAAGATTTGCTTATATGCCGCAACCATCACTTTTTTCTCTCCATCTGCAATCGCTTTAAAATCAATGTTCAGTGAATTGTCAAGATATTTAGCATTAACATTAAGAGCACTTGCTATTTGAGATTTACTATAAACCATCGATTCTGTATACTGCATTCTTGCAGGTAACGTATGTGTTTTTGAATATTTTTCATTCCAAGTAGATACTAATTCATCTACTGCTCCAGACACATTACCATATGTCGGATTTTGGACAGTAATTGTATTGTCTTTTCTCATGCCAGGTAAGTCTATACTAATATTCAAAGGTTTTCTCTTAGCTACTAACAAACTAGGTTGATTATCTGCAAAAGCTTTATTTGCAAGTTGTACTGCTCCTGGATAAGTACGATTAGCCACAGAATCAATAATTGAAATATCCACCGGTGAAGTAGTAAGTGACTTTTTCTCGCGTTCCACTACTACAAATTTACCATTTGAATTTGTACTTTCTTTCGGAACAAAACTCTCTACTTTATCACCATTTACTGCTAAAACCTCTTGATTATTATACTTAAGATTTCCTATGCCAGTATCAATGTTAATAGCTTTTTTTGTTGCATCAGCTGAATTACTTGTTTTTATTTCAGCGAAGGAAATAGAAGAATAATTAATAGTGCATAAGCCAATTGATAAACATGCTAATAATTTGATTCCTTTAACACCTTTTATAATTTTCAAAAAATTCAACCCCTTCCTTTTTTCGTATTAAGGTATGATAATGCTTTATAAATGATTGCTAAATAATAAACTTACATAAATGTTTTTAAAAGCTCTTGAACTAATGGAATTACTCCACCTAAAAATTTCAATACCGCCATTGCGATTTCCATATTATTTCCTCCTCTTTTGTCGTTGCTAAGATGTGATTTATCTCTATGCTTTCATTATAGTAAGTACTTATATATATATCAACACATTCTGATATGCAATATTACATCTTAAAACCATGTTTTATGCTGTTATAATAGAATAGGTAAATTCTACAGCATTTTTCGATATACTGAAAAGCTAATGAGCATGAGAGTTCCAGTAGGTAAAAAGGGAAAAGAATGTTTATCATTCTTTTCCCTTTTTGTATTTTCATGCACCTCACATATCTATCGTAAGAGAGTACTTGTATACGATTTTTTACTACATTCCTTTTCTTGGTTCTGTTGCAAAGTTTCCGAAGACATAAAGAGATGGGGAATATTGCGGACCAGTTTTATGAAACTATTAATAATTCGTGTAATGCGTTATACGTCGAAAAAACGAAGTTTGGTTGAAGACTTCGCTTTTGTTTGTATATGTCATAGATGTCGATGATCTTACTCGATGATATTATTGAGATACTTTATTGTACGATGAAAGGTATTTTTGTAAAGACAAATCTCCTTATGCGGAAGCTAAAGAAGGAGATTTGTCGTCAGAACCGTTGGTTCTCCAAAAGTTCGAGCTAGTCTTTTCATAAAAGCATATGCTGCTTGTTTGTCTCGTTTTTGACGAAGTTGGATATCAAGTGTTTGTCCCTCTTTATCAATTGCTCGATATAAATGACACCACTTTCCTTTAATTTTGATATAGGTTTCATCCAAACGCCAAGATAACAATGTGTTTTTGTTTTTCTTCTTCCAAATTTGATAGATAAGATTTCCATATTCATGAACCCAGCGCATGATAGTTGTTGTATGAATAGAAATACCACGTTCTTTGAGAATTTCAGACACATCGCGATAGCTTAAAGAAAAACGACAGTTGTAGCCCACAGCTACCAAAATAATATCTTTCTTAAACTGTTTCCCTTTAAAATATCGTATTTGTGATTCCCCTTACTCTTTTTTCTAGACTGTAGTCTCATTTAGAAAACTTTGCAACAGAACGAATTTTATAACGCACTTAAAACAGAAAAAAGGAACCCGTTACGGATTCCCTTTTTTCTTTACAAACCTTTTTCAATTACCAAGGAAAATCAAATCATTTTTTCATTAAATTTTATTACTTTATTTAAGTCTACCATAACCTGCAAAGTGCTGTTGATTATAAGAACTGTTTAAATTAGAATATTCAATACCTTTATCACCAGCATGGATCATTCTTCCATCTCCAACAACAATACCAATATGGGAGATACCATTTTTATATGTATTCTTAAAGAACACTAAGTCTCCTGGTTGCGGATTGCTAATTTTTTGAGCAGAGTTATAGAAACCTGCAGCATCTTGTCTAGCTACTTTATATACATAGGAAATAAATCCGCTGCAATCAAATCCACTTGGAGTTGCTCCACCCCATACATAAGGTACACCAAGATATTTCTTTGCTTCAGCTACATATTTGTTAACAGATATCCAATGTCCATTTTCATCAAATGATTCTTGTTGGCCACCAATGGTAACTTGACCTGTTACCATTGCGCCGCCTTGATTGGCATCTAAGTAATACCATTGATCATTTTCTTGAAACCAACCTGTTTTCATTGAACCATCCGTACTTCCATCCAGATAGTACCATTTATCATTATCCTTTACCCAACCCGTCTTCATCACACCAATTTTATTTGGGTCTGAATCTGTATCTAAATAATAGTATTTTCCTTCTACGTTTACCCAGCC
>NZ_JAEHBK010000077.1:0-6480 GCF_016483685.1 Bacillus cereus group sp. N8
ATTTTGGACAGACTTGTCCAGTAAAATAAGTTGCCCTTTTTTTACCATATGCATAGCTTCTATTCCAGAAATAATGGATGTAGCTGTGCGAAAGGATTTCAATCCTAACATCGAACGAACTCGCTTTTTAATAAATCGATGATCTTGTTCCACTATGTTATTGAGATATTTCACTTGCCTTAGTTGGATGCCCAATGGCATCTTTTTTTCTTTTCTCAATTCTTCAACTGCTATAGGATAAGCTGGATTCTTATCGACTGTCACGACACGAGGCTCAGAAATATGAAAAGACTGCAAAGCTGTCTTGAAGAATCGCTTTGCAGCCTTGTGGTTTCTTGTTTTGCTTAGGTAAAAATCGATGGTATTTCCTTTCGAATCGGCAGCACGATACAGGTACATCCATTGACTCTTTACTTTGATATATGTTTCATCGATTCTCCAAGAGTCATTGGTTTGCTTGAGATGACGACGGATTCTTTTGTCTAATTCAGGACCATACTGATGAACCCAACGCATAATCGTTGTATGAGCAACGGATAAGCCCCGTTCCGCCATCATTTCCACCAAATCACGAAAGCTCAAGTTGTACCGTAGGTACCATCTTACTGTTTGCAGAATAATATCATGATGATAATGTTTCCACTTGAATAAATTTCGCTTTTCCATACTGATCACACACCTTTTTTAGAGTAATAGTATCAGTATGTCCAAGATTTAGAGATTACCTGCAATTATCTTGAAGTTTTCGCACCAGAACCGTATTAAGAATACGTTTCTTTTTGTTTTATTAAAAGTACTCTCTTCCATTTTATAGTTTAACTCGAATGAAAAGAATACTAAGAGAACAACAGTTGTTGCAAAACTTACATACATAGGTGTTACTAGAGTGTACCCGTAAAAAGCACTTATAAGTAGTACAACTGTTACTTGAATAATAATACCTTTAAACAATAAATACCTTACTGCATTTAAAAGACCTACATCTTCTATCTTAATGTCTTTCTTTACCATCTTCTTAATTATACTTCTCAATAAGTCTTTCTTGATAAAGTATAAAGCTACCATTAGAAAAATAGCTAGTTGTAATACAATTATTATGTAGTTCAACAGTGCAGCATACGAAGTCATATCGTTATCCATGAGTCTACCCCAAAATACTTTTAATAAGTTTTATTTCCTCTACAAAGAAAAACACTAAGTGTATAGCATTTATTACGAACCATGATATGAAATTTGAGTTCTTTACAGTCTTTAATTGATTTGACTTGGTATTGGATAGTTCTATCTTTAAAGATGTTAGTATAATACTGTTAGACATAAAACCTAACAATATGAATCCGAATAGAGGTAAGTTTGTTATTATACCTATTATCATAATTCCGATGTATACTATAGTCAGTTTCTTAATGTACTGTTTGTCTTCTTTTAATTTTTCTATGTCCTTATTTCTAAACCAGTCTCTTACTATTCTTACAAAGACAATACTTTGAAACACCAATACAATAATGCTTACAAGTATAAGAAAGTAAGGCTCTAGTCTACCTATACTAAGTTCAAGCAAAGTCTGTTCCTCCTATTTATGTAGTATCGGTTTCAGTACTTGGGAATAAAAGTATAACCCTTCTGATAAGAGTCCTCCACTATATGACGTACCACCAGCATTTTAATGAAAATATACGCTAAGCAAATTTCTTATGTACATTCTTTTTATGTTATTAACTACATCTTTCTAAAATACGAGCTAATTCTTCATGCTTTGTTTGCATAACCCAATGCCCACCTCTTTGAATTGAATATACATCCCATTTTCTCTCCTTTGCTATTTCAGCGGATCTTTGAAAAATAGGGGCCATTGGCCAATTTGCAGGATGATCAAGAATTTCTATATATGTATGTGGGATCTCATTCACTATCGAATTATTCATTTCAATTGATTGTGTAAATGCTAATAGCGGCATAGCAACTTTTCTTTGATCTGACGTATTTCTTGGAATAATACGCCATCCATCTCCATGAACCTTTACTTCTTCTATAAAATGTGAAGACATTTCCGGGCCAGAAATATCCATTACAGAATCTCCGTTATTTGGAATCATTGCATCAATATACACAATATTTTTAATGCATTCTGGAATAATATCTGCAACCCCCGTTATTACCATTCCAGCATAGCTATGCCCTACTAAAATAACCTCCTTTAATTTTTCATAGTGAATAACATTCACAATATCTTGAATATATGTTTTTAATCCTACACCCGGATGTGCAAGGTGCGCTCTTTCTCCAAGTCCCGTTAATGTAGGTGTATATACTTCATGTCCCTCTTTTCTCAACTGTGTTGCAACTTCCCTCCAAACATATCCACCATCCCATGCACCGTGTACAAGTATAAATGTTGCCATAATATCTCTCCCCCTCTAATACATTTAACATTTTATATTTCCAAAATCCATTATAATACATTTTTACAAAATTAACCTTTTAGGAGTACGGAAACGATTCAAGGTATGATGGGCCACTACGAAAGAATTTTAAATTAATGCAATAAAAACCGTAGAAATTAACCATTTCTACGGTTTTATGCTCACCTAAGAACAGCACACTACTGCATCATCAAATGCATCTTCTGGAATATACACCTTATTACCCTCCACTTTATATGGAATGTTATTCCTCTCTAGTTTGTCTGTGTTAACGTTTTCTGGATTCTATAACATTGATTACTAGGAGGAATGAAAATATCAAATGAGACAATAGAAGAATTAAAAAAGTGGGATGGTACGAGGGGAGAAAAATAGACATATCAGAAAATGTAAAGTTTCTTGAAGAAAGAGGCTTTGAAGTTTTTGAAAGTGCAAAAAAATTTATGGAGGAGTTTGGAGAATTACGAATCAATGTTGAAAAGATTCGTTCAAATGGGTCTAAGACAATATCTGAACATACCACTTGTATTAAGGAAGTGATAGGTGTGTTAGATAGTTCGTGTTTTGGCTTAGATGATTTTATTGATGATAAAGTTATTCCTATAGGTTCACTATATGATTTCGGTTAGGACCAGGAAGATTATTCAGATCAACAGGGTGGATAGGAGACAATGCTTTGGGATGAATTTAAAGGGGAGTAATATTTTTTTAGTTCAAAATTATCTCCTAATCTCCTATAATGATAAATCCAATTTCTATAAGAATATTACCCTCTTTTTTGTTAATTATGTATAATAATAGAAGGGGGTATATATATGAATTATAAAAAAACAATAGTAAGCATATTGCTAGTAGCTTCATTATTTACATTATCTGCTTGTAAGGAAAAAGAAGTAGTAAAGCCAGTAGAGAAGAAAGAAGAGCCTCAAAAGGAACATATAACATCAGATAAAACAGAGGAAGTCACTACAGAAAAAGAAAAGCAAGATGAACAAAAGAAGGAAGAAGGACAAATTGGTATACAAACAACAGTAGAAGAACTTCAGCAACATATTGATAAACGCGGTTATATACTTTACACGGATCATCCGATTCGCCGTGTTACAAGTGAAAATAATCGAACTACCGATATATCTAATTATGGTGATTCGGTTGTTAATATTCGCACAGAAGAACCACTTGAAAATTTATCGCCAGATTGGGTGAAAGAAGGATATGCATTTATAACAGTACAACAAGATCCTTCTTTTCAATATAAATCATGGGATGAAATAACAAATTTAGAAAGGGCACTTGTAAAAGTAGCATATGCATCAGTTTCTACATTTCGTGTGCTAGAAGCTCCTGCAAGAAAGGAAGATTTCTCAAATACTGCTGAGATTACAGAGGCACTTACATACCTCCGAAAAGGTGGAGAATTTGATTATATGGCTCCTGTCGCCCAAGGTGGAGTAGATCAAGGGCTATTTCAAAAGAATGATAAACTGAAAAAAAGTTGGAGTAAGTTAGCAAACATAGAAAACCCTAAAGAGAATAAAATAGCTTTTTCCCAAGCATATGAGGAGGCGAGACAAGAGACGAATAATATGATAGGCCTTCTAAATATTTTAGTGTCTAAAAATTATAAGGAGCGTCTGTCGCAGCTTCCTAGTAAATAGGATGATAAGATATCCAAATAAGGCAAGTAAAATCTCTAAACATGCGAATTTTATATTGGACATCATCCCGAACAAGCTGAAGACATAGGAAATCTCATAATAAAAACAAAGGAGAAATATAATATATCTGATAGTGTACGAACACTCGTCGATGAAAAAACCGGAGAAAGACTTCAAATAAAAGATAACTCTGCGTTATTTTTCATTCGAAATAAATATTGGACTTGGATTATTCTAGTTTTAGGTTTTGGACTTACTATTACTGTTAGTGCGCAATTATCATAATTTTTTTATATTAACTAATTTTAATACTTTAAATTACTTATTTGGAAAATTATATTTTTTTACAGTAACTACTCAGCTATACATTGTTTTTAGAAGGTTAGTAAGGGGGATAATTGCTGCCATAAAGAAAAAGATGGCCCTACACCTTGCTGCATTTCTGTGTTTTAAAACTTTGCGCATGGCAGAAAAAGGAACTGACCGCTTCTATGCATCGCCAGTCCCTATCGCCCATTTAAAAAAATGCTTTTCTTTCTTTTTTTACAGAGTAACTGAGTAGTTACAAAATTTATTCAAATTAAGACTCCAATTATATAAAAACTCATTAGTCTTTTATTGGAAATGTTATAATGGTAATTGTGGTTTTTTTCTGGAAATGGGTGATGTTCGCATAATTATTGGATTAGATTCCTAAGCAGTAGTTGAAGCATTTTCTACGTTTTTATCACAAGATAACTTGAATTTGTAACAAACAAAATTTGTTGAGTTAATCTAATCATTTATTATGTTGTGGGAAACGAGACATTTGCATGCTATTGCAGAAAAATCCATTTTTAAGGTAGAGGTTACTTTGTGAACTACTCGCCACTTAGCAAAGCTTGAAGTGGGAGCTTCTCAGTTCCACGACGAAAGTAACCTTTCGTCTCCCTGAGCGTTACTTCGGGGTGTTCCACCCCTAGATGTCCAACGCTTGGACGCTCTTTTGGTACGGTTGATATTTTACACAGGAACCGAATGGCTTGGTTTTCGCACTCTATTTTCTTCCTGCAACCTCATATATCAAGTTATCAAAGAACTTCATATAGCTAGTTTATCAAAAGTTTTTGGCGATTCCAAACCGATATTCACCTCCCACCTACCGTTGGGCTACGCCCTTCACACGCTTGAGGAAGGAGAATTCTTTCGGTAAATTCGATAAAAGCTTATTAAAATATTAAAGGGGTATATGTTATGAAACCGAACAAGGTATTATCCATAGTACTCCCTATCATACTCTTAACAGGGTGTGGTGGGGAAGACAAGATAAAAGAAAAAGCCGAAGCCAAGCAAGAAGAGAAACAAGAATCGAAGAAAGTAGCTAAAACTCATAAAGTATCTGCTGAGTTTTATAAACGAGATATCAATACTTATTGTAAGTATTTAGAAGATGACTTTAAAGCATACAACAATGAACTGAGTCATATCTCGGATAACACTACTACAAGGGAAGCGATTATAGATAGAATTAAACGACTCGAAAGAACAATCGATATGTTTAATGAAGTTGACCCTCCTAAAGAGTATGCAGACGTCCATAAAGATGTGGAGAGTTCAATGGAACACTTCTCAAAGGCAATGAAACTATCGAAAGAAGTATTTTCTAGAAAAGAAATGCCTAAAGGGGGTAGAACTGATAAAGAATTACTAGAAGAGTCTGATAATGAAATCAAGAAAGGTGACGAGTACTGGTTTAAATTCATAAAAGAACTTGGTTTCACAGAAGGCTCTCCTAACAGAGCAATAACAGAAGCTCAATTAAACGAGTTGGATAATAAAGAAGGTACTAACCTTGAAGCAGTAGAAAAGAACGTAGTAGATGGAACTGAGTTAATTGCTAACTGGGGTTTTGAAACGAAAAACGGTTTCCAACCTTCTCTTATCTTAAAAGGTGGTAATCCAAAACAGTTTGAAGTTTACCTATATGGAGATTATCCAAAGAAAGGTAACCACATTGAAGGTACATGGACTTATGATGTTCCATCCAAAGAGTTACGATTACATATCGACAAACAATTTGTAAATGGTCAGGAAGCAGAAGTTATTCATAAAGACATTAAGTACAAAGTACAAAACTATGATAAAAAGAATTTGCAATTATTTAACCAAGATTCTATGAAAATAACTCGATATACAAAGCAAATGTAATAATAAAAAGGAAAAGGATTAGGTATAGTCGCCTAATCTTTTCTTCTTTGTAACTATCCAGCCCATAGTTAAAAACGCAAGACAAATAGAGGTAATCACTACGATCTATTCTGTTTTCCTCTGATTGGGGTACCGCCACACACCCATCAACTTAAGGGATATTTTTATACAAAATGCGATCTTTTCACGTAGTATTTTATTATCGTTTATAG
>NZ_JAEHBK010000078.1:0-5754 GCF_016483685.1 Bacillus cereus group sp. N8
CTATAAACGATAATAAAATACTACGTGAAAAGATCGCATTTTGTATAAAAATATCCCTTAAGTTGATGGGTGTGGGGGAGTACCCCTTATATCATAAAATTGTTGGGGGAGTAAAGAAGTTAGAGCGGAGATAGACTGGAAAGGGTATGAAAAGATGGCAAATAATGAAGAGGTATTTCCGCTAATGCCAGTTTCTTTTTGTAGCATCATTCATACATTAGTTCGTATAGGGAGGGATAAGTATTATGAGAGAGTGTGTTTTAGTTATTGGTGCTCACCCCGATGATGAGTTACTAGGATCTGGAGGGACTTTAAAAAGATTAGTGGAAAATGGGCATCGGGTTATTTCAATAATTATTGCTTCAGGAAGAAGAGAGGAAGCGGATCGGATACATCAACTAGGCAGGCATGCAAATAAAGAAATTGGTATTGAAGAAGTGATATTCCTCGATCATGCTAATTTAGAATTGGAATTAATTCCGTTGCATCAATTAACGAAAGAATTAGAACAATTAATACAGAAATATAAACCAAGTAAAATTTTCACCCACCATTATGGAGATGTCAACATTGATCATCTAATTACGTTTCAAGCGGTTTTGACCGCAACGAGACCTCTACCTAAACGAAATCCGATAGAATTAATTACGTTTGAAACAGTTTCCTCTAGTGAGTGGAATGTCTATACAAATGATAAAGTTTTCAAACCTAATTATTTTGTTAATATTACAGATCAAATGGATTCAAAGATTGCGGCGCTCAAACACTATGATGTAGAAATGAGAGATTTTCCTCATCCTCGTTCGTATGAAGGCGTTCAGCATTTAGGAAGGGTTAGGGGCATGACGATTGGCGTACCATACGCTGAAGCGTTCGAAGTGATAAGGAGGATCTGGCAATGAGAAAGGAAAGTATGTTTCCGTATTCCTATTTAATTGAAGCGATGGATAAATATTATGGAATGCCTTCACCTTCATCATCCAAAAAGAAAAATGCAACGAGAGAACGATATGCAAATGCAAAGACAAAGGTGACTTCAAAGAAAAGAAGACTTTCTATATTAATTGCTACGTTTTGGGACTATCCTCATACGGGGGGGCTATCTAATTATATTACAGCACTTAGTGAAGGTTTAAAAAAAATGGGCCATAAAGTCGATATTATATCTCCTAATCAATTTGTTACGAGCGAAGTAAGAACCCTGCGTAAAAGGGTTGTTCCAGAATTGAGAAATTTCTTTTATGCACGTTATGGAAGCTATAATACCACGATTGTGAGAAATTGCAGACATATGTATATCTACGAAATGATGCTGCTTAAAAATATCAACTTAAAAAAATATGATGTTTTTCATGCGCAAGATTTGTTTACAGCCAATATATTGGGAAGAATCAATCGACTTTATAGGAAACCTTTGCTATTTACACCCCATGGGATGTTTACTTTTAACCGGGTGAAATTTGGTATATTTGAAAAAGATTCACTAGAAGAAGCCTATTATAAAACAATAGAAAGTAAAGCTATTGAATGTGCTGATCATCTTATTATTCTCAGTGATTCATTTCGTCAACCGTTAATGCAACTGGGGGCAAAGCAAGAGAAAATGACAACTGTGCTTACGGGTATTGATTATCCTGAGAAGTATGATGTAAAAAATACATTGGCACAGAAAAAAATCGTTATTACATGTGTAGCGAGATTAGGACCAAGAAAAGGTCATAAAGTATTATTTGATGCACTCTCACAGATGGAAAGGAAATATACTGAAAACATTAAGGTGCTTATTGTCGGAGATGGCGAGATGAGAGATGCGTTAGAAAAGCAAGTTGCTTCTTTGAATCTTTCCATGGTTGAGTTTTTAGGGGAAAGAGATGATGTACCAAACATTTTAAGTAAAACCGATATTTTTGTACTTCCAACTCTAAATGATAGTCTGCCTATTTCTATTATTGAGGCCATGCATAGTGGAGCTTGTGTCATTTCGACAACATCGGGAGGAATACCTGAATTAGTGCATCACGAGAAGACAGGTATTCTAGTAGATGTAGGAGATGTAAATAAACTAAAACACGCATTAAAGTTTGTTATTGAAAACCAGCAAGATCGGGAGCAGTTAGGTGAAAATGCAAGAAACTTCGCTAAAAAATATTTAACTAGAGAGACAATGGTAGCTCATATCGAAAAAATCTACAAAGATATTTAAGTGAGGAAGGATTCTATGTATCATGAACACAGTGCAGTTGTACTGGACTTAAGTGCCAATGGAGTTGGAATTATTAGAAGTTTAGCGAGAAAAGGAATTAAAGTTTATGCGTTTGATGTAGAGGGGCCTTATAAGATAGGGAGATCACGCCTTGCTTCATGCGGAGTATGCCCAAGTCCTTTATCGGAAGAAAAGGAATTATTAACTTTTTTAATCCACTTGGCTAAAGAATTAAAATTGAAACCAGTTTTGTATACAGGTGCGGATGATTATGTGGTATTTATTTCAAAATATCGAGCGGAGCTGTCTAACTACTATTTATTTTTGTTTCCTGAGCATTCATTAATTGAAACAATACTAGATAAACATAAAATGTATGAACTGGCTGTGAAGCATAATATTCCATGCCCGAAAACATATGTGATTGAACATAAAGGACATTTAGAAGAAGCAATTTTGAACCTCGGTTTTCCATGTATATTAAAGCCGACTTTGGGCCATAAGTTTCGAAAAAAAATAAATAAAAAGGCTATATTTATAAAAAATCCAGATCAACTAAGAAATGAGTATGAATTGTACCGACAGCATGGAAAGCTCATCGCTCAGGAAATCATTCCTGGAGACAATCAGCATTTTTATAAAGTGGCTACTTTTTATGACGACAATATGGAGCTATTAGCATTATTTTCTTTGCAAAAGAACCATCAATTTCCAGCTGACTTTGGAACAGGAGCTCATATTGTTAGTAAACAGATTCCAGAACTAGTGGATGTATGTTTACCTCTTTTTAAAAAAATACAACTTAAAGGTATTGGCATGGCAGAGTTTAAAAAGGACCCGCGAGATGATGTTTATAAGTTTATTGAAATCAACCCCCGTTTTTGGTTAACCCATAGCTTAACAGAATCTGCAGGCATCGATTTTGTTTATATGTATTATTTATATTTAACCAAGCAAAACCCAGCGCCAAGACTTAAACAAAGAGATGGTATCAAATGGATTTATCTTGTGCGGTATTATTTAACGTTCCGTGACAAGAAAAAAAGAGCTGAAATGACATGGAAAGATTTTTATGAAGGCTTGCGAGGAAAAAAAGAGTTCGCTCTTTTTGCGTGGGACGATCCGATGCCATTTATTAGAAGCGCATGGTCTCATTTGAGGAATGCATGGAAACGAAAATGAAAGGAATGAAATCATTGTATGAAGCGAAAGAATTATCCTATTATTTAAAGAAGTTTAAAATTTCAGAAAAAATATCTTATTCAATGGGTCAAAGGGTATCAATAGATTCTGCTAATATTGAATGTCTGAAATCAACAACAAGAACTAGTATCTACAAATTATTTCTTCGAAAAAAAATGAAAAACTATCCCATTATTTTAAAAGTATATAATTCAACAAGCTACAGAAATGAAGTAGAGATTCAAGTATATCAAAGAGCGTATCCGATATTGAAAGAGTTTCTTCCTCAAATATATTATATTGAAAAAAAAGGAACTGAAACCTGGATATTCATGGAGTTTGTCCAGCAAGTACGCGGCCAGATTACTTTCTCCCCAAAACATTTAGAACATATTATCCCCACTGTTGCCAAACTTCACGCACACACATTTGAAGACAATTTGAAAAAATATAAAAATACTTGGAATGAATGGCTCCCCATTTATGAATCAAGCAAAATGAGAAGTGGTCGATCTAAATACATTGAAAGAACGATTACTTTTCTCGATGATGCAGTGAAAGACGATAGGTTAAGGGAGACCATTAATCCCTATCATAAATCGCTAATAAAACTGTGTCAGAAGGGACCGGATTTTTTTCCAGAACTATTTGAAAACGGTTCATCTATAACACATGGAGACCTTCATATGCAAAATATATGTAGTAATAATGTGACACTAGATGCTCCATGGCATATTCAGTTTATCGATTGGGAGTCTATTAAATATGGACCCGTCTGGTTTGATATGGTTGTTTTAGTCGAAATATTATTAGGCTTTAGAAAAGATTGGCAGAGCAATGCGGAAGAGATTCGCACACATTGTGTGAATTTATATACAAAGCAAATGCAGAAGTATGGAATTGAATTTAAAACAGCTCCAATTGATCTTTATAAAATGGCGTATTTACAGAGAACATTAGAAAAGGGGCTGCATACTCAGTTACGAAGAATATTCAATAACCGTTCTGGTTGCGAATTATTAACATATCATCTTGAAAAAGTTTCAATTTGGGGAGAAGAATTAGGTTTATAGAGGGTAAATCTCCCTTGTATCATTAGAAGAGTTAGGATGTGATACTTCTGATTGCAATAAAGGAAGAGTGAAATAAATATATCAAATATAGAACTGCAATTTGGATTTGGCAGGAGGCACATCTATAGATTTGGAAAAAGATGTTTATAAAAGGACGAATTTGAAATGATAATGGGCTATAGAGCTCTAATCTCTATAATAAATTAAAAAATTACCGTAGGGAATCTTTTCCGATGGTAATTTTTTTCGATGGCTCATATTGCAAAGGAAAATTTTTCAAGTGCTTTTAGTTTATTAATCGATACGTATCCGTAGATAAGAGAAATGATAGTAAATTTGTATTTTAATAGAAATAGTAAATATAAAGTGAATGATTCAATTATTTATCATTTTAGCCAAGAAGACTCCTTCCTCAAGGAACGCGAAGTGAGTAGGTGGGAGATGAATTGGCTTCGGTCAAGGGATGGCAGGAAGCCATCTTAATTGTTCGACATACATAAACTGTTACTTCACTACCTATCGAATGTATGTTTGTTATATAACATAAACATACCGAAATGGAGGTGACAGGAATGATGATTAATAAAGCATATAAATTTCGTATCTATCCAAATAAAGCACAAGCAACCCTAATCAATAAAACGATTGGCTGTTCTCGTTTTGTATTCAATCACTTCCTATCTCTATGGGGTAATGCATACAAAGAAACAGGGAAAGATTTGACATATGGTACATGCTCTGCCAAACTCCCTGCTATGAAGAAAGAGTTTGTTTGGCTAAAAGAAGTGGATAGTATCGCGATTCAGTCGTCTGTTCGCAACCTTACGGATGCTTATACACGCCTTTTCAAAAAACAAAACAATGCCCCGCGTTTCAAATCTAAGAAGAACATCGTACAATCTTATACCACAAAACAAACAAATGAAAACATTGCCGTTGTAGGAAACAAAATAAAATTGCCAAAACTAGGTCTTGTTCGATTTGCCAAAAGTCGTGAAGTAACAGGACGTATTTTAAATGCTACAGTTAGACGGAACCCTTCTGGCAGATACTTTGTGTCATTGTTAGTTGAAACAGAAGTGCAAGAACTTCCGAAAACAAACTCTTACATTGGAATGGATGTGGGACTAAAAGATTTCGCCATTTTGTCAGATGGAACAACCTATGAAAATCCGAAGTTTTTTCGATCATTAGAAGAGAAGTTGGCAAAAGCACAGCGTGTTCTTTCTAGAAGAATGAAAGGATCTTCTCGCTGGAATAAACAACGAGTAAAAGTAGCTAGAATTCATGAATACA
>NZ_JAEHBK010000079.1:0-5228 GCF_016483685.1 Bacillus cereus group sp. N8
TCAACCTTTACAGCTTTTGGTGAAATGTACTTTTTCATATTTACGCCCCCCTTCTTTTCGTCACAATATACATTACACCTAATTAGATAATTAAGTCAATATAAAATATTCAAATTATTTGAAATACAAGAAAAATTTGTGTATTCGTTTAAGTCTAAATTAAGTAACCATTTTTTCGTATTCATCACTGTAATTCTGTAAAATTAGAACGATTAGAGTGTCATTTATACGGACAGTTAATTAGTATTCTCCTTTGTTCCTCCACTATGTTTCAAATGCGCCAATTACTCCTCACCAAGAAGAAACGAGAGTTGAGTGAATATAAAGCAATCTATATCATCAAAAGTTATTTTCCACTTCTTTATCAAACTTTACAAATAGACACCCAAGAGATATCAAAAAATACTACTTCGTTTGTTCAATCTTCTACATAAAAATGGGTGAAAATCCCATAGGTATGAGAAGAAAACAGTCTTTGATATCTTAGGCGTCGTATACAACTTTTCTACGTCTCACAACCATGTAGCGTAATCCCCAAAAATGAAACCCGCTAGGGTTTATTTGGCATGCAAATCTTTAAAGAACTTACACTGGATCTTTAGAAAAAAGAAAAAATCTCACGTGAAATTAAACTTATATAGTCATAGCTTGATGGGCACGGGGTAGCACCAACAAAACGCAAATTTCATACGCTAAGGATATCCAGTATAAAAAATCCCAATCTCTCAGTGATATACATAAGAAATTGGGATTTAATTATTTAACAATTGCACTCAACTGTTAAATAACATCTATTTTTTTCATACGCTTTACAAACCTATAACCTGTTATCTTGTAGCCAAGGAATTAGATTTATTCAGAATAACAGGCGATAAAAGTAATGAATATTCAGATTTTTATTTATAAAGTTTTTACAAACCTATAACCTGTTATCTTGTAGCCAAGGAATTAGATTTATTCAGAATAACAGGTAATAAAAGTAATGAATATTCAGATTTTTATTTATAAAGTTTTTACAAACATAGAACCATATAAAAATACGTTTAACTTACAAAGAAACATTAAAAAATTTGTTGGAGGTATATTATGAAGATGAAACTTATGTCTAAATTTGCCTTATTAGGATTAACCGCTTCTTTTGTAATTCCGGGGAACATTGCATTCGGGGAAACCCCTTCAGTTCAAAATGACAATCAAGTAAATCATCAACAAAAAGTTGAAATTCAAGATTCAAAACCTTCTATCAAGGTGACTGATAAGAATAGTAATTTAATCAAAGATTACACAAACGAAGAAATAAACACATTAATGAGTCAAAAAGCTTCATTTTTAACAAATCAACAAATTAAATCTGCTGCTTACAACATTAGTGTTTTATATAAATTTGGCAAAACAAGTTTTTCTAAGAGTGTTTGGATTGGTGGAAGTAATACAGCTTTTTATAATCCTACAAGTGTTGAGTTAACCCCCGAAATAGAAATTAATGCTTTATCCATTCAAGTATATGATACAACAAATACGTATATAGGCGAAGTGACAATCAAAGGAATTACTGACGTTTTCCATGTACCAATAACAAGTCTAGCTAAATCAGGAAATTATAAAATAAAACTGCAAAATAGGGATTTTCTAGATGTAGAGTTGTCCGGCGGTAAGGTTTATGGCAAATCTTAAATAATAATTCCTACATAACAGATAGATCGTTAGCATAATTCTTTTAATCTATCTAAAAAAGAACCTCATCTAGATGTTTTAAATATACTAAACTAATAAGAGGATATTATGTTCAATATATGAGCATATATCCTCCTTTCTTTGGCATTTTATATTTGTTAATTAGACGTTGATAATATCGTATAATGTGTATATAGGGTACAAACGAGATACGTGTAAAAATAGGTCATAGCCTTACTTTTATTTCCAACTATGACCTATTTAGCTTATAGAGGGATCGTTTCTTCTATTGGTTGGGGGATTTTCTGTAAATCAATTAGGGGCACGGCAACGATTACTACTTTTTAGGGCCACACGCCATTTTAGGTTAGCAGAACTAGTACACAGACCCGAAAAGCCCTATTCCTCTATAGGGCTTTTCGTTTTAAATAAAGTAATTTCCCTGTTATCAGAATCATTCAATTCTAGCATTATGTTACCACCTGTTCGTTTTTCATTGAAGTTCACTTTAAAACCAAATTTTTTATAAAAGTGCTCTAATCTGTCAAAATGCCCTATATCTACTGGAGATATACTCCCCTTTATACACGGAACACCTATTTCTTTTGCTACTTTTATTAAATATTCCATTGCAATTGAACCATTGCCAACATTTTCTTTTGTTATTAGTATATCTTCTATAAACAGACAATACCCTCTAGTATGGCTTTTTTCTAAAATCTTAGCATTAATCTTTGGAAAAGAATTAATCGCTAAATAAGATTCGCCACACATCCTAATATATACAAATGCCCCTTCTCGTTTCTTAAAAACAAACAATTCCTCCTTTTCCTTATTTCTTTTGATACCTATAATTTCAGCATTCTTATAAAAATTAAATATTCTATGCGGTATTTTATATATCTTTTCTAAATCTTGTATTTCCAACCTCGCGTCTGCTTTTATTCTTCTTTTAAAATCATCTACTTGTGCTTGATATTTATTATGTAATTCATATAATTCTTTTTTAAATAATATTTTCATAATGGATTTTTTCATTTCTTTTAGCATATCAATTCTTCTCCCTCGCTCAATTATTCTAGTAAGTATTTTTTCTCAATAATCGAATCGTTTAATCTTTTGCAAAGATTCCACTCCAAGTTGCCAATCACTTTTTACCATTACTTTTTCATAGGTTCCCTCTTTAATTTTTCTGCTAGAGTTAAAATATCGGTCAAAATATGCTGTAACTGTTGCACTTGTTCTTGAAGGCATTCAATTTCACTTTGCTCGATAGGTGTTAAACGTTCTTCCTTCCTCCATTAAAAATTCTACATTCATACCAGGCCGAAGCAATTTTTTTATCTGCTTTCTATTCTACAAGGAAATAGCCTAAATACCAAAATTTACAAAAAATAAAGACAAGACTAAATTTAGTCTTGTCCTAAAAGAAGAAAAAACAAAATATAACAACTCTTATATTTAGAATACAATATTTGGGGTACCGCCACATACCTATCAAGCTAAGGTTTTGAAGTACCCCCTAAATGAAAATTTTCTTTCTCTATAGTTAGTTATTTTGAGAAGTCAGCTCATTTTAGGGGGTATTTTGTTTTATTAGGTTGATAGCGATGTATGGTGCCCCCTCTTAGCTTGATTGTGATGTGGTGCTACCTCAGGTTCTGGTGCAAAAGTGTTAGAGTTTTTGCACCAGAACCAAAATAAATATAAAAACTGAATGTTTTAAAAATTATAATTTTTATTTATAAACATACTATATATTTACACATTTACTTTGAAAAGGTAACTTTAAAAGGTATACGTTTCTATTTGGGGAAAATAGAGAATTTATAAAAAAATGGGCCGGGGGATTTTTATGAAAAAGTTGAAAATGGTCTCTGCTTTAGCCATAAGTTTATCTTTGTTTGTTCCATCTTTAAGTCCTGCACAAGCTGCTTCAACGATTACTTACACACAGACAGGAGCGAATTATATGTATTCGAATTCGCCAGAGACGATAAAAGGAAAAGATGATGGATATGAACATCGTTTTGTAAGCGGAAAATATTCTTTCTACACATTACAACGTTACACGGAACCAAACAAAGAATATGTAGCTGAATTTTATAATCACAACAATTCAGGTGCAGAATTGCAATGGGGATATGCGATTTACAATGGAAGTAGTTCAGCTCGTACTGTTACAATCAAAAATGATTCTTTTAAACAAGGGACGCATCAATATGGAAACACGATGAATATTGCATCGCAGATGGAAATCGAATACGCGAACGATACAAAAACAGAGACAAAAACAATTCCGGCATGGTCTAGTATTTTTATAAAAGAACAAAAAGTAACAGCTGGTAACACAACGACTGGAAAACTGAAATTTATAACAGATGGAAATCTTACTGTTCGACAATTTGTTTCTAAGAAAAAACCTGATGGAACGTATCCTACAGCAATAGAAGTAATGGATCTGACAAAAACGCCACAAGTATATATATCTATAAGTGATCAAACGACTGCAAATTATAAAACTGATACAAGAAAAGCAACAATAGATTATAATACAACAAAAAGGTTTTATGTCGGAAGCAATAAAGAAAATGCACCACAAAATGTAGGAATAAATGAATACGAAAATCCAATTGATCAATTACCTGGTGCACACTCTATTTTGGATGGAAATTACGGAATTACGTATGAATTTACTTTTAAAAATGCGGCAGGTAAAAAAATAAGAATTACTCCTAATTATTATAAGGGAGTTGAGTCTACGTTTGTTTATTATGATGGAATTTGGAAACAAGCACCAAAAATCAGCAGCGGAACACATGAAATAACTGTCCCTGCGAACGGTGTTATTAAATACATCCTTCCTGGAGGAACGGATGCATCAAAATTATTTGAATTTATTAATTAAACAAACCGGGGATTATTTCCCCCTGGTTTGTTTGTATTTACTTTTCTTCTAATATCTGTTGCTTTTTACTGTTGAATATTTGTAATTCCCATTCACTTCCTATTTTGCTTAGATAATATCTTTTCACTTCAGCATAAGGAATCCAAATTTCACGTTCCTGTATTTGATTCATCACTTTATGAAGAATCTCATCATGTTCATACTTTCTAGGTTTTCTATGATGTGTATCTTTTATTAATCATTACAGTACGTGAAATTATTGTGTAATATATTGAAAAAGCCCCCATAGATCTTACACCTATGAGAGCTACCTAAGGGTATTTAGACTTTCGACTTGATTTTATTGTAACAAGTTTTCACCAAATAGCAAAAACATAACGATCCAAAACCAAATAATCAAACGAAATGCACTCTTAAATCCTCACCAGAGAGAAAATGTTTCCTCTTGCATTATTATCCCCCTTTCCTACTTGTCTTTTGGTTCTCCAAACCATTCATACATTGCCTGTCGGTTTATAATCCATTCCTTACGCTTCCCTTCAGGATGCAAAAAATACTTCACTAAACCTTCTTGTAACATGCGTTCTAAATCATTTATTTGCTTCTCGTTCATTAAAGAAGGGCTATATTTATTCTTAATTGTCTC
>NZ_JAEHBK010000008.1:0-191849 GCF_016483685.1 Bacillus cereus group sp. N8
TTTTAATTTTTTTATATTTTTATTTTTTTTTTTTTTAAATTTTTTATTTTTTTTTTTAAAAAAATATTTTTTTATTTTTTTTTTTTTTTTTTTTTTTTTTTTTTTTTTAATCAATTGACTAATCAAGTGATAAAGAGGAGGAATTTTTATGTATACAATTCCAGGACATCACCACATTTCTATGGTGACTAAAAATGCGAAAATGAATAATAATTTTTATCGAGATGTTTTAGGATTACGCCGAGTGAAAAAGACGGTCAATCAAGATAATCCATTTATGTATCATTTGTTTTATGGCGATTTAACAGGAAGTGCCGGAACTGAATTATCATTTTTTGAAATGCCGAATGTAGGAAGAACAATCCGTGGTACAAATGCAATAACGCAAATAGGTTTGCTCGTACCTTCAATAGAAAGCCTTACATTTTGGAAGAGACGTTTTGAGTCGCTTCAGGTGGCGCATGGGGAAATTACAACTTACGCCGGCCGAGACGCACTGCACTTTGAAGATCCAGATGGCCTACGGTTAGTACTATTAAATAATAACGGTGAAGAGGTGCCTGAATATTGGACTGCATGGGATGAATCTTCTGTAGAGCAGAAGCATCGTATTTTAGGCATGGGAACAGTTGAAATGACAGTGCGCAGTTTAAATAAATTATCAAAAACATTAACAGGCTTGTTTAGTTATAAAGAAGTATCTCGTTCAGACGATGAGGGGATTTATCAATCTATTGCTGGTCAATCTTTTGGGGAAATTTTGGTGAAACAGCAAGAGGGAGAGAGTGAAAGACCTGGAAAAGGAAGTATTCATCATTTAGCTATTCGTGTAAAAAATGATGAAGAACTGATTTATTGGAATGAAGCTGTGAAAAATAAAGGGTTCCAATCAACAGGGATTATCGATCGTTTTTATTTTAAAAGTTTATATTTCCGTGAGTCAAATGGAATTTTATTTGAGATTGCGACGGATGGACCAGGATTTACTGTAGATTCAGCAGTTGCTGATTTAGGAAAAGAGCTGGATTTACCACCATTTTTAGAAGAGAGAAGAAAAGAGATTGAAGAGAAATTAATACCACTTGATTAAAAGGGAGAGGACAACTATGGAACAATACCGTATTGATGTAAGTAAAGGAATTGAATTTGGATTATATTCAATTGGAGATCACATTTTAAATCCGCATAATGGTTCGAAAATAAGTGCAGAAAAAAGAATTCAGGAACTAATTGAAACAGCTAAGTTAGCAGATGAAGCTGGACTTGATGTGTTTGCTGTCGGTGAAAGTCATCAAGCGCATTTTACAACGCAAGCTCATACAGTTATTTTAGGAGCTATTGCACAAGCTACGAAAAATATTAAAATAGCGAGTTCTGCAACAGTATTAAGCACGTCAGATCCGGTTCGTGTATATGAGGATTTTGCTACAATCGATTTAATTTCTAATGGTCGTGCGGAAATCGTTGCTGGTCGTGGATCTCGTATTGGGGGATATAGTTTACTGGGTTACGATGTAAATTATTATGAAGAACTATTTGAAGAGAAGATGGATCTTTTATTAAAAATAAATAAAGAAGAAAGTGTAACATGGAAAGGGCAGTTTAGAACGCCGCTTGAACATGCGACAATTATACCGAGAGCTAAAAATAACAATATGCCAATTTGGCGTGCTGTTGGAGGGCCACCTGCTAGTGCAATTAAGGCAGGACACGCAGGTGTACCAATGATGCTTACGACACTTGGTGGCCCAGCTATTAATTTTAAAGTTTCGGTGGATGCATATCGTGAAGCTGCTCAGCAAAGTGGCTTTGATCCAGCAACATTACCAATTGCAACAACAAGTTTATTTTATACAGCAAAAAATTCACAAGATGCACTTAGTGAATATTATCCCCATATTCATGCTGGTATGCTTGCACTACGTGGTGGTGGGTATCCAAAACAACAATTTACTAATGCAGTAGATTATCGTGACGCGTTAATGATTGGTAGCCCGCAACAAATTATTGAAAAAATGCTGTATCAACATGAGTTATTTGGGCAACAACGTTTTATGGCGCAGATTGATTTTGGCGGTGTACCATTTGATAAGATTGAAAAAAACATCGAATTAATTGCAACTGAAATTATGCCGGCTGTTAGAAAGCACATAGCAAAATAATTGAAAAATACCGGGAGTCTAGCTGACTCTCGGTATTTTTTATGTTAATTCAGTTTGAAAAAATGACGAAAAAATGAATTTTTAGTCTAAAAAAGGAAAGGATTTTTCTATTTGTGAATAACAATATTCTTAATTTGAATTTTAGAAATACATTTTTCTCTTGACAAAAATGTAGCGTATTTCCAGGTTTGATTTGAGGACATTTTTTAAGAGGAAAGTCAAGCGTATGAAGAGAAAAACGTAATATTATTGATATAAGAGTATGTTGTATGTTTGAAAAACACGTTTTTTAAATGTGAGAAATCTAATTCGAAAAAATTACAAAAGACATATTTCAGACAAAATCCTGTCAATAATACGTCAAAAATCACCTGAATTTATTATGTAAGTATATTATACAATTCGATTAACGAATAAAACACTACTGAAATAGTGAAAAGGTAAATCGGATGAAGAAAGTTCTTTTGTAATTATCTAAAAAACTGACAATCTATATTTTCAGAAAGTACATAAACGAATTTATCTTTTTGTATTTCCAAATGATTGAATTGTTCGTTATGAAGTGAATTCAATCAATATTACGATATAAAAAATTATGAAGGAAGTGAATTTAGCATGGAAACGCTCGAATTGGCACGAATACAATTTGCATCTACAACGATTTTTCATTACTTTTTCGTTCCGCTATCTATTGGTTTAGCTTTTATCATTGCGTTAATGCAAACGTTGTATGTGGTAAAGGGACAAGAAGTTTATAAGAAGATGACAAAGTTTTGGACACAAATATTCCTTGTTAACTTTGCAGTAGGTGTTGTAACAGGTATTTTACAAGAATTTCAGTTTGGTATGAACTGGTCAACATATTCACGTTTTGTTGGTGATGTTTTCGGACCGTCACTGGCAATTGAAGGTTTATTAGCATTTTTCATTGAGTCTACATTCCTAGGTTTATGGGTATTCGGTGAGGATAAACTTCCGAAGCGAGTTCACCTTTTATGTATTTGGCTCCTCTCAATAGGAACAATGTTATCAGCATTTTGGATTTTAACTGCAAATGCATTTATGCAAGCTCCAGTAGGATATGAAATGGCAGCAGATGGGCGTGCACAAATGAATGATTTCTTGGCGATTATTCAAAATCCACAATTATGGGTGCAATTCCCGCATACAATTACAGCGGCACTTGCAACAGGCGCATTCTTTATTGCTGGTGTCAGTGCATGGAAAATTGCAAAACAACAAGAGACGGAAGTGTTTAAGAAGTCTTTCCGAGTTTCTATCGTTGTTGGAACAATTTCAACAGCATTGGTATTATTTTTCGGTCATGCACAAGCGCAAAATTTAATTAAGACACATCCGATGAAAATGGCCGCAGCTGAAGCGTTATGGAATACGAGTGAGGACCCAGCGCCATTTACAGTATTTGCGAAAATTGATACAGAGAAGAAAGAAAATTCGTTTGAAATTCAAATTCCTTACATGCTAAGTCTATTGTCATACGATAAATTTAGTGGTCAAGTAGAAGGGATGAATCAAATTCAAAAACAATATGAAGAAAAATATGGACCTGGAGATTATATTCCGCCAGTACATACTATGTTCTGGAGTTTTAGAGCGATGGTAATGAGTGGAACATTTATGCTTCTTCTAGGAGCGTACGGCTGGTTCTTATCAAGAAAAGATCGCTTAACTGAAAAACCTTGGTATTTAAAAATAATGGTATATGCAATTGCACTACCGTTTATCGGTAATACAGTAGGATGGGTTATGACCGAAATGGGACGTCAGCCGTGGGTTGTCTTCGGTGTTATGAAAACAGAAGATGCTGTATCTCCAAACGTTACTTTTGGAGAAGTATTATTCTCTCTTATTTCATTCACATCACTATATTTAATTATCGGAGGAATTTCTATTTACTTATTCGTTCGTATCATTAAAGGTCATGCGAATAAGAAAGCGAAAAAGGATTATCAAAGCCATGATCCATTTGATAAGGAGGAAGAGTATGTTATCTCTTAATGAGTTATGGTTTCTAATTATTTCAACTTTATTCGTTGGATTCTTTGTACTTGAAGGTTTCGATTTTGGTGTAGGAATAGTTTCAAGGTTTTTAGGAAAGAACGATTTAGAAAAGCGTATATATTTAAATACAATTGGACCGTTTTGGCACGCAAATGAAGTATGGCTTGTTTGTGCTGGTGGTGCTATGTTTGCGGCATTTCCGCACTGGTATGCAACTTTATTTAGTGGGTTCTATATTCCGTTTGTGTTTATGCTTCTTGCTTTAATTATAAGAGGCGTTTCCTTTAAGTTCCGTGCGAAAATAGAAAATCATAAGTGGAAAAGTTTCTGGGATTGGGGCATGTTTCTTGGAAGTATGCTCCCTCCTATACTTTGGGGAGTTGCAATTGCAAACTTCATGGTAGGTGTACCAATTGATGAAAGTAAAAATATGGTAGGCGGATTCGTGAAATTACTTCACCCATTTGCGTTACTTGGAGGAGTTATGTTTCTTCTTCTATGTATTGTTCATGGTTTGCAATTTCTTACTATACGTACAACAGGTACATTACGAGAACGCGCACGTATTGCCGCAACAAAGATTGCACCTTTTGCATTAATAACACTTCTTATTTTTGCAGGTGTAGGGTTATGGAAAACAGATATTTTCACAGCACATGGTTCAGAGTGGCTAATGGTGCCGATTGGAGCTTTTGTAGCGCTATTTGTTTCTACTTTATTAAATAAAAGAAGAAGAGATGGTTGGGCTTTCTTTATGACGAGTTTAACAATCATTTTGCTAAGTGCAAGTGTGTTTATCGGTATGTTCCCGCGTGTCATGATTAGCTCATTAGGAGCGGCGAATGATTTGACAATTTATAATGCGGCATCAGGACCTTATGCATTAAAACTGATGAGCTATTTTTCTCTTGCTATTTTACCGTTTGTTATCGGTAGTCAAATATGGAGTTTCTATGTATTTAGACAACCTGTTAAGTCAGACAAAGATTTGGAGTACTAATGAAAAGAAAAAGAGGACTTCCGTCGTATCCTGGTAGCCGAGTTTTATATGTAACTTTAACCTTTATTAGCATTTTAGAGGCGTGTAGTATTATTGCACAGACAGTGTTTTTAGCACGAGCAATCACATTTTTATTTCATGGAGAAACAGTGCAAGCTGTGCTAAATGAAACTGTGTATTTTGGGATTACGTTTGCAGTACGCCAAATGTTGGTGCGAACATCGCAAATATTGGTTGAGCGTTTCGCTGAAAAAACAGGATTGGCATTACGTAAACAACTAATAGAAGCGTATTTTACATTAGGGCCGAGATTTGTCCAAACGAATGGAACTGGTCATTTGGTTACTTTATCGATTGAAGGTATAGAGAAATTCAAAACATATATTGAATTGACAATTCCTAAAATGATTAGAAGTAGTATCGTACCAGGACTAATTGTTCTATATGTTTTTACACTGGACATTAAGTCAGGAATCATTTTAGTTGTAACGATTCCTATTGTGATTATATTTATGATCCTTTTAGGATTAGCAGCGCAGAAAATGGCGGATAGCCAATATGAAACATATCGTGTACTTTCTAATCATTTTGTAGATACATTAAAAGGGTTAGAAACATTAAAGTATTTAGGGAAAAGTAAACAGCACGAAGGAAAGATTGAAAAAGTAAGTAAACGATATAGAAAAGCAACGATGCGTACTTTGCGAGTTGCTTTTCTTTCTTCTTTTGCATTAGATTTCTTTACGAGTTTATCAATTGCATTTGTAGCAGTCGGGTTAGGAATACGGTTAATAGATGGGACGATTATACTGTTACCAGCTCTTACAATTTTAATTTTAGCGCCGGAATATTTTCTGCCGATTAAGCAAGTTGGAGCGAATTATCATGCTACATTAGATGGACAACTTGCGATCGAGCAAATAGAAGAGATTTTACAGAAGCAAAAAGGAATAGAAATGAAAGATTCAAATGTAGATATAGTATGGAACTCCTCTAGTAGCTTGAAATTAAAAGATGTAAAAGTAAATAATGATGAATCTGAAAAGGCTATGTTGGAGGGAATCGATTTTACTTGGCAAGGTAACGGTGCTATAGGCGTTATTGGTGAAAGTGGGGCAGGGAAATCAACGTTAATCGATGTATTAGCAGGATTTTTATCTCCTTCGGCTGGGAAGATGTTAGTAAATGGTGTTGAAATTGACGGATCTACTCGTGAAGATTGGCAAAAGAATATTGCTTATATTCCGCAGCAACCATATATTTTTCCGCTTTCATTAAAAGATAATATTTGTTTCTATGAAACAAATACAACTGATGAAGAAGTTGAGAGAGTTATTAATGAAGTAGGTCTTCGTTCGCTCGTTGCATCATTACCCAATGGGATGTATGAAATAATTGGAGAAGGTGGGCGTATGCTTAGCGGCGGACAAGAACAACGTGTCGCTATGGCACGTGCACTTTTAAGTAAAAAGCCAATCATTTTATTAGATGAACCTACAGCACATCTTGATATTGAAACTGAATTTGAAATAAAGCAATCGATGTTACATCTGTTTGAAGGAAAGTTAGTATTTCTTGCAACACATCGTCTACATTGGATGAAGCAAATGGATCATATTCTTATTTTAAATAAAGGGAAAATTATAGAAAGCGGAACATATGAAGAACTTTTAACGAATGAGACATTACATTTTCATAGCGAAGAGAGGGGAGAGCGATGAGTAACTGGATTAAGCCTTATATACAGCAAAATAAAGGTAGAATGACTTTGACTATTTTCCTTGGACTTCTTGGAGTTAGTTCGAGTGCGATGTTGCTTTTTATTTCAGGTTATTTAATATCTAAATCTGCTCTCAGACCAGAAAATGTAATGGCTGTATATGTTCCTATTGTTGCAACGCGTGCATTTAGTATAGGGCAAGCGGTCTTTCATTATTTAGAGCGTTTAGTTGGGCATGATGTTGTACTACGTATATTAGAAAAAATGAGAACGAAACTATATAGAATTGTAGAACCACAGGCGTTATTCTTCCGCTCACGCTTTCAAACTGGTGATGTACTAGGTGTATTGTCTGAGGATATTGAACATTTACAGAATCTATATTTACGAACAATATTTCCTAGTATATTAGCGCTAGTTGTATATAGCATCTTCGTACTTGTTATCGGTGCATTTGATTTAGTATTCGCACTCATTGCAGGCTGTATGTTAGCTATTATCGTTTTTCTTCTTCCCTTTGTATCACTGCTTTTAATGAAACAAAATCATATCGCTTTGAAGCAAGGAAGAAATCGTTTGTATCAACAATTGACAGATGCAGTATTTGGGTTATCTGATTGGCAGGCGAGTGGTAGAAAAAATGAATTTATTAATGCGTATGTAGAGCAAAATGATCAATTGTTAAAAACAGAGAAGAGAGTGAAACGCTGGTATCATATTCGAGACAGTCTCATTCATTTAGTAGTAGGTATTGTAGTTATTTCAATGATTATATGGACTGGGAATGAAGCGGCAAGGGAACAAATTGCTCCTACAGTTATCGCGGCCTTCGTATTAATGACTTTATCGGTAACGAATGCGCTTATTCCTATTTCAGATGCCATCGATCGAATCCCATTGTATGTAGAATCTGCTCATCGTCTTAATGGTGTAGAAAGTGATAGTGTTTTACATGATGAAATGGATTTGCATGGAGATAAAGATTACGTTGCACCAAAACATGTAGATATTGAACTGAATCATATATCGTATAGTTACCCAGATAGTAACGAGACTGTATTAAAAGACATATCGTTACAAATAAAAGCAGGAAAGAAAATTGCTATTTTAGGTAGAAGTGGGACAGGGAAATCTACTTTACTAAAATTGTTAACAGGGGCGTTAAGTCCGGTAAATGGCCAAGTTTTATTGAATGGTGAACAAGCGCATACGAATCTTTTATCCGAATATATTTCTGTATTAAATCAAAAACCGCATTTGTTCGATACGTCAATTGGAAATAATGTGCGAATCGGTAAACCAGAGGCTAATGATGAAGAGATATGGAAAGCTTTAGAGAAAGCACAGCTAGCTTCACATATTGCATCTCTTCCTGATGGATTACAAACAAAAATGCATGAAATGGGAAAGAGGTTTTCTGGCGGAGAAAGGCAAAGGGTAGCATTTGCAAGAACCCTTATGCAAGAAACACCAATTATTGTACTTGATGAACCGACTATCGGTTTAGATCCTAAAACGGAATTAGCCTTAATAGAAACAATGTTTTCTGCAACAGAAGAAAAGACTGTTCTCTGGATTACACATCACCTTGTAGGAATTGAACATGTAGATGAAGTTATTTTCCTTGATAGTGGTCAAATCGCTATGCAAGGTAGCCATGAACAGTTACTGAAAGAAAATGAGAAATATCGTAGCCTATATGAGCTCGATAAAGTGAAATTATAAAAGGAAGAAAAACACAAATTCTTGACAGTTCAAGGTTTGTGTTTTTTTTATTTGTGGTCAAATCATATAGGGCGTATAAGCTAGTTGAACATTGAATGGTTATATATTGTTAGAAAGGGTGTTTAAAACCTAGTCTTTCAAGGCAATACTGAGCCATAGTGAAAGGAATGTTGGAAGGCGTGATTATATGTTTGAAGAGGATGGCATTGTGTTAATTATGGAGCCTGCTGATGAACGGAATATGAGGAAATTTATTTTTACTGTACCGAAGTCAGTTTATGAAAAAAAGGGGATTATATTACATTATGGAACACCTTTAGGCCAAGGATATACGGACATTATAGAAGATATTATTAGTGTACATATAGAAATAGATATTGTAACGATCATAGGACATGTAAGTGGATAAAGAGAAACTTTAATTAGTGAGAGTTATACGTACCTCGAAAACAGATGTACTTAAAATAAGTATGTCTGTTTTTATATTTAAATGAAGATAGTTTCGAGGTGAAAATGAAAAAATGTATGATAAATTGTTCGAAGTACATGTTGAACAGGATAATAATGATTTTTCTAGAATGTATAAGAGAAAGATTAAAAAATAAGATATGATGCGATAAGGTGTATAAGAAGAAAATAAAGTGTTTATAAATGAATAAAAGTATGATAATTATTTAGGAGGTCAAAATGAAGTTTACAAAAACAATGCTACTTTCAATTGTAGTTTCAATTGGGTTGATGGGATGTTCGCTAGTAGAGGGAGGGAAGAACTCTATAGATTATGCTCAAAAAGCGACAGACTATGTAAATGAAATAAGTGCATTTGCAAATGAAGCACCAGCATTAGCTGAAAAGGCTGTTAATGATGGAGAAGCTCGAAAAGAACTAGAAACGAAACTTACTGAAATTAAACAAGATATACCAGCTTTTAATGAATTAACACCACCGGATGTAGCGAAGGATCTTCACCAGCAAATCGTCGGATATAATGAAAAGTTAAATACATTAATTGATACATCTATGCAAAAGATAGAGGAAGGAAAAATGAATGTAGAGCAGTTTAAAGACTCCGAGCTTATGCAGACGATAGAACAAGTTCGTGATTTGAAAGATAAGGTTCAAAACTTAGGGCAATAGCAAAAGGATCCGTTTATCATAAACGGATCCTTTTGCTATTGTATACAATAGACGATTACACCAATGACAATAATAATATTGCCAATGACTTTTCGTTTCGTTATTTTCTCCCCTAGGAAGTACCAACCGAAAATTAATATAATGATATAACTTAATGATTCTAATGCAGATGCTTGCTTTAATGCCAAGCCTTTTAGAGCGATCACATTCAATCCGGCGTTAATTACAAATAAAAAGTAGCCGATGATAACATAAGGATTCACATATTCTTTTATTCTAGAATCGTATTGTTGTAAAGTAGCCTTTTTTAATAATATTTGTGAGTAATTGGCTAAAATTATCCCGAAAATAAATAATAACATATAACTATTCATCTTTTGTCACCACCACAATCCCGACGATAATAATAGCTGCACCAAGTATGTGATTCCAATGTATCTTATCTCCGAATAGGAATACTGACCATAGCATAGACCACAGTATTATAATTCCGCGGTGTGAATATGCTTTAGAAATTTCAAAATTCTTAATGACTTGTTGCCATAGAATTGCATATCCGAATAAAAGTACAACAAGTCCAAAGTAAGCAATAAAAAATGAAATTGATGCAATAGGGAATTGAGCTGCCCATTTCATGTAAACCATAATGATAGAATATATCAAGAAGGCCACATGTAAAAATACATAGTTTTTAATAGTTGGTTTCATATATTCACTCTCTTTTACATTTATATACACATATGTAAACTCGATGTATATAATCAATAGCTTCTTATTATATATAGAAGGCATATTGAAATGATTTTTGTTTATTCCTTCACATTCCAAAATATATAGTATCATGTCTTTTAATGTAAAACAATAGAAGGTCATACGTAGCTATAGAGTTGAAATAGAGGTAGTAGTGTTAGATTTTCCACTGTTCTATAATTTGTATCGTTTTATTTGTTGCATCCATCTCTACTTGAATACCTATTGGTAAAGTAATCATTGGATGAGTATGACAACAATCAAAATCGGCTAAAAAAGGGATTTTTTGATCTTGTAATACTTCTAATAGTATTTCGTAAGGTTTTCGATTTGTACCACAATCATCGAATTGCTCATGTTTTCCAAGGATGATACCTGAAACTTTATCAAAAACGCCGTTAATTTTAAGTAATGAAAAACTTCTTTCGATAGTAGATGCAAATTTTGAGCTATCTTCAATAAAGAGAATGTCACCTTCTTGAATATGTGGCATATAGGGGCTACCAAAAATACCTTGTATAGTGTTTAAATTCCCACCAATAATACGTCCAGTAGCTTTTCCACCGATCACTGAAATCCAATTGTTAGGTCGAAGTTCTTTTTCTTTCGTTTTTTCTTCCCAATTAATAAATTCATCTGACCAAAATAATGGCTGGTTTATGTTGTAAGGAAGGTGTTGATCAGTTAATACAGTATCCGCAAAATATTTGTACGTGCAATCTACGAAAGGCTCAAATTCACCAAAAGAAGGAACGAGTGCTGGACCGTAAAATGTAGGAATTCCTGTTTTTGCATAAATTCCTAGTAATAGCGCTGTTGCATCTGAATAGCCAATCATTATTTTTGGTTTTTTTTTAAAAGAATCATAATCAATATAAGGTAATAATGAATTTGAATTCATTCCCCCAATTGTTGACATGATACAAGAAACGTTTGGGTTTCTAATCAATTCATTTAGTTCCTCAGTACGATCTTTAATGCTTCCTGAACGATAATAATCATATTGACCTGTTAGTGAGCCTTCTAAAATACGAAATCCTTTCTTTTGTAAGTATAATTTTGCTCGTTCAAATCTTTTTGGAGAAGTATAGGTTACTGGTGAAGAGGGAGAGTAGATGCCGATTGTATCGCCATATTTTAATGCTTTTGGAAGTATCATTTGTATAAATCCTTTCTATTATATAGTGTTTTCGAACTTTTTGTTATTGAATATTCTTATATTTCGTTATTTTTAGTGTAACACATATGAAAAAGAGAAAGGGGTTGAAATAATAATCGCTGTAGATGAATAAATATACTTTTTACCTTGACGATATAAAGTAATTGTTGTTATGGTTAAACATGAGTGTATAAAAGGTTTGCTAAAGGAGTTTTAGAATGAAGTGGTTAAAATGGGGAAGATTAACAATCCTATTAGTAGTAATTCTGGGTATATGTTGGTTCTTTTTCCAGGGAGTTCAAAAGAGTGAAACAAATGTAGATACTCAGCCTTTACAAGTGGCAGAGCTACCTAAAACAGGGCTATCTGAAAAAGTAGTTCCACCAAAATATATACCACCAGAAATTGATGCAAAAGCAGCTATTATTATCGATGCGAGTAATGGAGAAGTTATTTATCAAAATAATGAAAATGAAGCTGTTGCCCCTGCTAGTATGTCGAAAATGATGACGGCATATCTCGTTTTAGAGAGTATACATAATGGGAAAGTCCGCTGGGAAGATCCAGTGAAAATAAGTGAAAAATCGGCACAAACAGAGGGTGCAAAAATCCCAATGCAAGTAAATGATACATTAACTGTTAAGGACTTATATCATGCGTTAATGATTGAATCGGCTAATAATTCGGCTGTCGCTTTAGTAGAACATGTAGCTAAGACAGAAAAAAACTTTGTTCAACTTATGAACGAAAAAGCAAAGCAGTTAGAAATGTCAGATAAAGCTAAATTCGCGAATGCTTCCGGGTTGCAGGAGCCCGACGGAAGTGAAACAAAAATGACAGCAGCTGACGTAGCGAAATTAGCGTATCATCTTATAAAAGACTACCCGGAGATATTAGAAGTGACTCACTTACGTCAAAGTCAGTTAGCATTTAATAATATTAATGTTACAAACACAAATGAGATGTTAAACAAAAATAATAAAGCTTTATATATAGAAGGAATAGACGGTTTAAAAACAGGGTTTACAGATAGCGCAGGGTATTGTTTTACAGGTACTGCAAAGCAAGGCGATAATCGCATTATTACAGTTGTTATGGGGACAAAAAGTAAAACAAAACGTTTTACAGAAACAAATAAATTAATGTCCTATGCATTTCAATTGCTTAATTAGGTGAAGAAAGAAGTAAATTAGATTGTTATAAAATAAAGTAGACAGTTTATCGAACCTTGATGTTGGTGACAATAGACTGTTTTTTTTATTCTTTGACGAATTGGGAGTAAAAACTTAAGTGATATCATTTGAGTTTGTTTTTGTTTGTTGATATTATTAAGTTAAGAACTTATTATTAATAAGTTTAGGGGTATTATATGCTTCATACATATGATATTGCCTCAAATAAAAATTGGAGGGAATTGTGATGGCAAAAGATTTTTACTCAGCAATTGAAGACAGAAGATCTATTTACGCGATTAGTAAAGAGCAAGTAGTTTCTGATGAAAGAATTCAAGAAGTGATTTATCATGCTGTGAAACATACACCTTCGGCTTTTAATTCTCAAAGTGCAAGAGTTGTTGTATTACTAGGTGAACAACACGACAAATTATGGGATGCTACGAAAGAAACGTTACGAAAAATTGTACCTGAAAATAATTTTGCACCTACGGAAGAGAAAATGAATGCATTTAGAAGTGGCTATGGGACAGTTTTGTATTTTGAAGATAGTAAAGTAGTAGAAAGTTTGCAAGAGAACTTTGCACTATACAAAGATAATTTTCCTACATGGTCTCAGCAATCTTCTGGAATGTTGCAATTTGCGATTTGGACAGCGTTAGAGATTGAAGGTTTTGGTGCTACATTGCAGCATTATAATCCGTTGATTGATGAAGAAGTAAGAAAAGAATGGGATGTACCTGAAAACTGGAAGTTAACTGCGCAAATACCGTTTGGTAAACCGGTAGTTTCGGCAGGAGATAAAGAATATCAGCCATTAGAAACTCGTGTGAAAATTTACAAATAGAATAAAAAATAGAAGGTGAACAGAGATATAATCTGTTCACCTTTTTATACATGGTAGGAGTTTGTATGCTGTATTGTTTTTATCTGTTCTTTTAATTCGTTTTTCTTTGTTTCAATAGCGTGTACCTTTTTAAATGTTGCAAAAGATAATAAGTGAGTAAGTGTATAGTAAAGCTCGATATTATTAGTTATGTGATCGTCTATTATTTTTTCCACAAATGCAACTCCTCTTTTTATGTGACTATACATATTCTATCAACAAAACCCTAATAATTCCATATTTAGCAGAGAAACAAAATAATCAATTGTGTTTTTGGAATGGGAGTGCTCTCAAGTCGGATGAAATTTCATGTTTGAAATCTTACAAATCATCACTTTGTTTAAAATCATACATAGTATTGAGAATTCATTTTCTTAAAATATTATACTATTGATAAATAAGAGGTTTTTTGTCATGATAAGAGTGTGCCTCATGAAAAAGACCTTTCTAGAAAAATATATTGTGTTTATGTATTAGATTAATGGAATTTCCATAGTAGATAGAAAGTGTAAAAACTATATCGAAATAACATAAAAAATTTAAAACTTGATGTAATACATAATAAATTTGAAAAAATCGTTGCAAAAACACACTGTTTAATGGTAAAGTTCACATGAAGTTCACACGGAATTCACTTCAATCGTTTAAAATGAACGACGTGTGAAAAATAAAACTCTTGCTAAAAAATGGAACTGGATGAATATTTTACTTTGATAATATTGTAAAGTACTAAGTTTATAGTTTTTCTCAAGAGGATAGTAGGGAAAGGAAGTAAAGACAACTTATGAAAAAAGTAATCGCAGGTTTAGCAGCAGCATCTGTAGTAGGTGTAGCAGTTCCTGGAATGGATTCTGCTCATGCACAAGTTTCAAATGATGCGCTAAAAGAAATTAATGGACAAACTCAAACTCAAACTCAAACGACTGTAACTGAAACAAAAACGGTAGAAACAACTTCTGAATTAAAATACACAGTAACAGCTGATGTATTAAATGTACGTTCAGGTGCTGGTACAGGACATAACGTTATTTCTAAAGTAAAAGCAGGTCAAGTACTTCAAGTAATTGGACAAGAAAACGGTTGGTTCAAAGTTAGTGTAAATGGTCAAACAGGTTATGTAAGTGGGGACTTCGTAACAACTGGTGGCAATAAAGGAACTACTACTACTGTTCAGCAAGGAACAGGTACTTACACAGTAAACGTTTCTTCACTAAACGTACGTACAGGCCCAAGTGCATCTCATACTGTTTTAGGTTCTGTAAATAAAGGAAAAACAGTTCAAGTTGTAGGTGAAGTTCAAGATTGGTTTAAAATTAACTTCAATGGTGGAACTGGATACGTAAGTAAAGACTTCGTAACAAAAGGTGGTTCAGCTGTATCTAACCAAACTCAGCAACCAACTACAAACAACAACAATACTACTACAGTTCAAACTGGTGGATCATATGTTGTTAACACAGGTGCTTTAAAAGTACGTACAGGTCCAGCTACATATAACCCTGTAATTGGTGGGGTAACAAATGGTACAGTATTAAACGTTACTGGTGCTGAAAATGGTTGGTATAAAATTAACCATAACGGCCGCACTGGTTACGTAAGTGCAGACTTTGTTAAGTTTGTAAAAGGCGGAGTGAACAATGTAGTTACTGGTGGTAACCAAGGTACGAACCAAGGACAAAACCAAGTACAAAAACCAACAGCGCCAACAGGTGGAGATACATCTTCAATCGCTGGATTCGCTAGATCTTTAAATGGTTCAAAATATGTATTTGGTGGTCAAACTACTGCTGGTTTCGACTGCAGTGGATTCATTCACTACGTATTAAATCAAACTGGTCATAAAGGCGCTCGTCAAACAGTTGCTGGATACTGGAGCTCTAAAACAAAAACTAGCAATCCACAACCAGGTGATTTAGTATACTTCTCTAACACATATAAATCAGGTCTTTCTCACATGGGTGTTTACTTAGGAAACGGTCAGTTCATTAGTGCAGAGAATGAAAGTGTGGGTGTAAGAATTAGTTCAATTAATAACTCTTACTGGGCTAAACACCTAACAGGTTACACAAAAGCATACTAAGAAAAAGTAGTTTATATACTACTTTTCGTATAAAGAAAAGGCTTTCCGGGGAAACTTGGGAAGCCTTTTTATAGTTAAATAAATTGGAAGTGTAGTAGTTTTTACTTTAACTTCCCATTTAAAAATCGATCGTATAAGTCATGGAAATAGTTAGGACGAAATAAGTTTGCTGCATGTCCTGCTAAAGGTATTTCCTTATATAGAACGTTTGGAAGAATAGATTTTAAATCGAATAGACAAGATTTATAGAGGTGATCATGTTCTCCCATTACCCATAATATAGGATGGGTAAGTGCTTTTAATTTAGATTTCAAGTCGAATTCTAAGCGATGTCGTAATGACTCAGCAATAATGGACGAGTGTAATTGTAATCCGAAACGGTAATAAATATTTCGTGAAATAACAGCGAACGGATTTGCCCTTAGTATTCCACTTGGAAAAATAGTACTAGCATACTGAGAAAGCCAAGATGAATATTCATCACCACGTTTTTCCCAAAAATTCTGAAAAACATTATATAAACGAGAAGGGTTATTATAATGTCCACCAATATGACAAATGCTCAATACTTTTTCTGGATGCATTTGTGCAAATGTCGTAGAGATATAACAGCCATAGCTTAGAGCACAAATATGAGCCTTTTTAATTCCCTCTTTTTCATACAAATTCAATAATTGATCTACGAGGCGCTGTATTGAAAAGTCGATAGCTTCTCCCTTATCATCTCCGTGGCCTAATAAGTCATAAGTTATAATGTTGTAGGATGCAGAAAATCGTTTATGCTCTTTTTTGAAGGCACGGCGATTTCCAACTAATCCATGAATAAAAATGATTGTTTCCTTTTCAGAATGTTTATTTGTTTGCAAAAAGGATACTCCTTTCAGTAACTGGAGATTTATTTAGTATTATAAATTGGCTAATTAAGAAAAACCGTTATATATATTTTATGCGTAGCCTAGCATTTGCATAGAATAATATTAAGTACCAGGTAATAATATCAGATATTTATATCTGTTGTAAAGATGAGTTTATATGTATATTTTGTAAAAATAGAAAAGTGTGTTTACATTCAGTTTACATTTATATCGTATTCTATTTTTAGAAAGCATAGTTTTGTTGAAAACGAGGAGATGAACGACAATGGAAGTTGGGAATACAGAAAAGAAAAAAGGAAATTGGAGGCAGTTTTTACGTCTTATTCAAGATACAAATCCACCGAAAGGCATTCTTATTTTTGCATTATTAATGAGTTTACTTTCTACTGGAGCGAGTTTGTTTATTCCGATGCTAACAAAAGGATTAGTTGATAATTTTTCGCTTTCTTCAATTAGTACAGGACAAATTGTTGGGTTAGTCGCATTCTTTATTATGCAAACAATTGCTGCAGGATTGTCAATTTATTTATTGAATTATATTGGACAAAAAATTGTAGCTGGACTTAGAGAACGATTGTGGAAAAAGGTACTTATTTTACCAGTATCTTATTATGATCAAAATAGAACAGGCGATACGATTAGCCGTATGACAAATGATACAGGTGTTGTGAAAACATTAATTTCTGAGCATTTGTCAAACTTATTAACAGGCGGTATCTCAATTATTGGATCGTTAATTGTATTATTTGTTTTAGATTGGAAAATGACAGCATTACTTTTAACGGTTATTCCATTATCTGTACTAATTTTAGTGCCACTTGGACGAAAAATGTATAAGATTTCAAAAGCACTTCAAGATGAAACAGCTTCTTTTACAAGTGTGTTAACACAGGTGCTATCAGAAATTCGTTTAGTGAAATCTTCAAATACGGAAAAAAGAGAATATGAAACAGGTAATACAGGTATCCAAAAGTTATTGCAATTTGGTTTGAAAGAAGGAAAAGTGCAAGCGTTAATTTCACCAGTTATGTCGTTTGTTTTAATGGCGTTGCTTGTTATTATCGTAGGGTATGGTGGAATGCGAGTTTCTAGTGGCGCATTAACAACAGGGGAACTTGTAGCGTTTATTTTATATTTAGTTCAAATTATAATGCCAATGAGTCAATTATCTATGTTTTTCACACAATTCCAAAAGGCAATTGGTGCAACTGAAAGAATTAATACGATTTTAGAATATGAAGTAGAAGACCATGAAACTGGTGTGGAAGTTACAAATGCAAAGCAGTCAATCGTTATTGAAAATGTGAATTTTGAGTATAACGAAGATGAGAAAGTATTGAAAAATATCGATTTCACGATTGAATCTGGAAAAGTAACAGCGATTGTAGGACCAAGTGGTAGTGGGAAAACAACTTTATTCTCGCTATTAGAACGTTTTTATGAGCCGACTAATGGTGTAATAAAATTAGGAGAAGAACCAATTACGGCCTATTCATTACAGTCATGGCGACGTCAAATTGGTTATGTTTCACAAGATAGTCCGTTAATTGATGGAACGATTCGCGATAATATTTGCTACGGTGTTGAGAATGATGTGACGGATGAAGAAATTGAAAAAGTGGCAGCGATGGCGTATGTTGATGCGTTTATTCATGATTTACCAAGCGGATATGCAACAGAAGTTGGAGAGCGTGGTGTGAAGCTTTCTGGAGGGCAAAGACAACGAATTGCGATCGCTCGAGCGTTACTACGAAATCCGCAAATCCTTATGTTAGATGAAGCGACTTCAAGTCTTGATAGTAAATCCGAATCGGTTGTTCAGAAGGCGTTAAATAACTTAATGAAAGGTAGAACAACTTTAGTTATTGCGCATAGACTTTCTACTGTTGTAGATGCAGATAAAATTATCTTTATTGAAAAAGGGAATCTTACAGGAAGTGGCTCACATGATGAGTTATTACGGACACATGACATGTACCGTGAATTTGCAATGCAACAATTGAAAATTAAAGAAGGAGCATTATAGAATGAAAACAATCAGTGAGGGGGCACTTCACTGATTGTTAATTTTAGAGTGCTAAAAAGTATGTTAAGCAGAAAGGAGATGATTCCTTGATACCCAAAATATTAATTGTAGATGATGATCCGCACATTAGAGAACTTGTTTCTGTATTTTTGGAAAGAGAAGGTTTTCAAACATATGAGGCCGTTGATGGATTAGATGCTCTTCGAAGAATAGAAGAAGTGAAAGTTGATATGGCGATTCTTGATATTATGATGCCAAATATGGATGGATTTGATTTATGTTATGAATTAAGAAAATACTATGATATACCGATTCTTATGTTAACTGCTAAAGGTGAAACATCTCAAAAGATAAAAGGGTTTCACCTCGGAACAGATGATTATCTTGTAAAACCATTTGATCCTTTAGAATTAGTTGTGAGAGTGAAGGCATTGTTGAAACGTTATCAAATTACAGTATCGCAATCTATTCAAGTTGGGAATGTACTGTTAAATCGTAAAACATTTGAAGTTAACGCCGGAGAACAAATGGTGACGTTGCCGTTAAAAGAATTTGAATTGCTCTTTACATTAGGATCTAAAGCGGGAAGAACTTGTTCAAGAGAGCAATTAATAGAAGACGTATGGGGATATGATTTTGAAGGGAATGAACGCACGCTAGACGTTCATATTAATCGGTTGCGTGAAAAGTTTCAAGAAGAGTTATCGAAGTTTAGTATAAGGACGATAAGGGGCTTAGGGTATCGCTTAGAGGTAAGTAAATGAGAAAAAGAGAAAGAATGAGTAAGATGAAGATGTTAAAAGTAGTGGGGGCGATAGTAGCGCTCTTTACTTTTCTTACTATAATTTGGTCTATAGCCTTTTTTGTATCGTCTAGTGTAATGAAAGCTCTGGAAATAAACGTATCGCCTTTTATTACTTTTCTAATTAGTGATATGGTTGGCTTTGTTTTTATTGTTCTTATTTGGACATTAATCGGAATTTTAATGAGACCCAAGCGAGAGGCGATGATTTGGACTATTATTGAACCGATACAAAAAATTGCAAAAGGAGATTTCTCTGTAAAAATACGAAATGAAGAAAAGTATGATGGAGAAATTGGTGTACTCGTAAAGAGTATAAATGATATGACAGATGAACTGAACGCGATGGAGAAAATGCGCCAGGAATTTGTATCGAATGTTTCTCATGAAATACAGTCACCATTAACTTCTATAAAAGGGTTTGCTAGAGCGCTGCAAGATAATAATCTTTCTGAGGAAAAAAGAAAGCATTATCTTACCATTATTGAAACTGAAACAACGAGATTATCTAAACTGAGTCAAAATCTATTAAAGCTAACACTTTTAGAATCAGAAGAGTATACACCAGAAAGAGTGAGTTATCGATTAGATCAACAGTTAAAGCAAGTTGTATTAAATAGTGAACCGCTATGGGCTGAAAAAGAAATTGAGTTAGACCTTGATTTAGAAAAAGTGAAAATTGCTGCGGACCAAGAAAGTATGAGTCAAGTGTGGATTAATTTAATTCATAATAGTATTAAATTTACTCCAAGTGGTGGTACGATTACGATTCAGTTAAAAGAACATAAGGAGTTCGTAGAAATAAGTATTCATGATACGGGAATTGGTATATCAGAAGAACAGAAGCAACATGTTTTTGAGCGTTTTTATAAAGCCGATTCTTCACGAAACCGTGCTTATGGAGGAAGTGGCTTAGGTTTAGCGATTGTAAAAAAAGTACTCGACCTTCATAATGGGGAAATAAAAGTCGAGAGTGAGGAAGGAAATGGTACAAAATTTATTGTGCGTATTCCGAATCATGAAGAAAAATAGTGTTAGGAGGAGAGCCTTCTAACACTATTTTTCTTTAAAAATGTTATGCATAACTACTATAGTTACCTATAGGTAACCTACGCACATGAAAGTGCATCATTGCCTTTTTACATAAACACAGATAAAATTTTAATATAATAAACAACAGAGATGATTAAGGAGTGTTATACTTGGCAGAATTATTACAAGGCAAAAATGCTTTAATTACAGGAGCAGGTAGAGGGATTGGTCGCGCTGTAGCAATCGCATTAGCGAAAGAGGGCGTAAATGTAGGTCTTTTAGCTCGTTCAGAAGAAAACTTAAAAGCAGTTGCGAAAGAAGTGGAAGCAGAAGGCGTAAAAGCTGTTATTGCCACTGCTGACGTATCTTCATATGAAGAAGTAACGACTGCAATTGAAACTTTAAAAAATGGTTTAGGATCTATCGATATTTTAATTAATAACGCTGGTATTTCTAAGTTCGGTAAGTTTTTAGAACTAGAAGTTGCAGATTGGGAAAAAATCATTCAAGTAAACTTAATGGGTGTATACTATGCAACTCGCGCCACTTTACCAAGCATGATTGAACAACAATCTGGTGATATTATTAACATTTCATCTACAGCAGGACAAAAAGGTGCGCCTGTAACAAGTGCATATAGTGCTTCTAAATTTGGGGTTCTTGGTTTAACAGAATCGTTAGCGATGGAAGTTCGTAAACATAATATTCGTGTAACAGCTTTAACTCCAAGCACAGTAGCAACTGATATGGCTGTAGATTTAGGGTTAACTGATGGAAATCCTGATAAAGTAATGCAAGCAGAAGATATTGCAGAGTTTATCGTAGCACAGCTGAAATTAAATAAACGTACATTTATTAAATCAGCAGGACTTTGGTCTACTAATCCGTAAGGTCTAAATTTATCAACAAAGAAGGGACATCTATTCTGTAATGGAGTGGGTGTTCCTTCTTATTTTTTGTATATAAAACGGAATTTTCGGTATAATCAAGTGTGAATGGTAGAAAAGCATTAAAAACTTTAAGGGGATGGTATATACATGAGTACGATTGAGAAATGGACGGCTGTTGATCAATATATGAGTGATGTATTAATACCGAAAGATTCTACATTAGAAGAAGTCCTTCAAGTAAACGCTGCAGCTAATTTGCCAACACATGATGTATCGCCAACGCAAGGGAAGTTTTTGCAACTATTAGTACAAATTCAAGGAGCTCGTAACATTTTAGAGATTGGTACTTTAGGTGGATATAGCACGATATGGCTTGCAAGAGCATTGCCATCTGGAGGGCGAATTGTTACATTAGAAGCAAGTGAAAAGCATGCCGAAATTGCACGTAGCAATATTGAACGTGCCAATTTGAATGATAAAATTGAAATACGAACAGGATTAGCACTACATTCTTTACAGCAAATAGAAAATGAGAAGTATGAACCATTTGATTTTATTTTCATAGATGCAGATAAACAAAATAACCCTGCTTATTTTGAATGGGCACTGAAACTATCACGCCCTGGTACCGTAATTATTGGGGATAACGTAGTACGTGAAGGAGAAGTTATTGACGATACTAGCAGCGATCCTCGTGTACGAGGGATACGTCGTTTCTATGAATTGATAGCTGCAGAGCCACGTGTAAGTGCTACAGCGCTTCAAACTGTCGGAAGTAAAGGGTATGATGGATTTATAATGGCAGTCGTAAAAGAGTGATGTGAGGAGGTAAAAGGGATGAAAAAGAAATCTCAAAAATTATAACATGTATCGTGTGTAACACAGCTAGCTCGTGGACCTCCAACATACATAAAAATATAAGTTTATATAAAAATTGGAGGTTAGGAATAGATGAGAACTGAAAAAGAAATGTTAGACTTAATTATTAATACAGCAAATGAGGATGAAAGAATTCGAGCAGTCATCATGAATGGATCACGTGTAAATCCAAATGTGAAAAGAGATTGTTTTCAAGATTATGATATTATATATGTTGTAAAAGATATCCAATCTTTTACGTCTAATCATAATTGGATTCAAAGATTTGGAGAGATAATGATTGTACAAATGCCGGAAGAAATGTCATTACTTCCAGCAGATGAAGACGGGAAGTTTCCGTATTTAATGCAGTTTATGGATGGGAACCGAATTGATTTAGCGCTAGTTTCGGTTGATTTGATAGATATATTCGTTGGGCAAGATAGTTTAAGTAAGCTGCTTCTAGATAAAGATAATTGTATGGGAGAATTTCCACCAGCAAGCGATAAAGATTACTTAATAAAAAAGCCAACAGAAAAAGAATTTTTAGATTGCTGTAATGAATTTTGGTGGTGCAGTACAAACGTAGGAAAAGGGTTGTGGCGCGAGGAACTTTCTTATGCGAAAGGGGTGCTTGAAGGGCCAGTACGAGATATGTTAATCGTAATGCTAGAATGGCATATTGGTATGAAAACAGACTTTACAGTTAATGCAGGGAAGTCTGGTAAGCATTTCGAGCAATATTTTGAAAAAGATATATGGCAACAATTTAAGAGGACCTTTTCTAATGCTGAATATGAAAACATATGGGAGTCATTCTTTGTAATGGGAGATTTATTTAGGGAAGCTGCGAATGAAATTGCTAGCACTTATGGTTATCAATATCCGCAAGATGATGATGACAAAGTGACGAGCTATTTAAAACATGTGAAAGCTTTGCCGAAAGATAGTACAACGATATATTAATTTTATAAAGTAGTAAGACTGTCCTAATTATGGACAGTCTTATTTTTGTTCATGAATAAGAATTTCTCTAACAAAGTGCAGCTGAATCACATATGAAATTTTAGGGAGGTTTTTATCATGTATTATTTTTATTCACCAGAGATGTTCGTTCCATTTCAATGGGGATTAGAGCGAAATGTTTCGTATGCTTATATGCCATATAACTCATTTTATTATGGAGACTATATAAGCTCATTGCCATACGCTTTACACGTTCCTCAAAATTATGAAGTCCAAATGAAAGAAAAGGATCGTGGGTCATGGACACCGTTTTCGTGGGCTGAAAAATATGCGTATGCATTTTCAGGTCCATATAATAAAGCGGAAGTAGCTCTTACATTTGATGATGGACCAGATTTAGTATTTACGCCGAAAATTTTAGATAAGTTAAAACAACATAATGTAAAAGCTACTTTTTTTCTGCTTGGTGAAAATGCAGAAAGGTATCCGAATGTAGTAAAGCGTATCGCTAATGAAGGGCATGTAATTGGTAATCATACGTATAACCATCCGAATTTAGCGAAAGTAAATGAGGATGAGTACCGTAATCAAATTATAAAAACGGAAGAAATATTAAATCGTTTAGCTGGTTATGCACCTAAATTTATACGTCCGCCGTATGGTGAAATACTTGAAAATCAATTGAAATGGGCAACTGAGAAAAATTTTATGATTGTACAGTGGAGTGTTGATACGGTTGATTGGAAAGGTGTAAGTGCTGATACGATTACAAATAATGTGTTAGGGAATTCATTTCCAGGTAGTGTCATACTTCAGCATTCAACTCCAGGCGGACATTTGCAAGGATCTGTAGATGCACTAGACAAAATCATTCCGCAGTTAAAAATGAAAGGGGCTCGGTTTGTAACACTTCCAAGTATGTTTCAGACATCGAAAGAAAGAAAGTGAATGTGTTATCAATTGGGAAATTTAGGGTTATGTCGTATAATGAAAGTGTAGGTTAGGAGGGGATATAATTGATTGATGCACTAGTAAACATAGGAATGAGCATATTGATTGGTGTTATATTTATACTTGCTGCACTTATACTTCAAAAAAATCCACCGACAGATATTAACGCGGCATATGGTTATCGTACGAAGCGATCTATGAAAAATAAGGAACTATGGGATGCGGGTAATAGGTATAGTGCAGAAGTGATGAAACAAAATGGTTTCATCATGATGTTAATCGGAAGTGTTATTAGTATACTGTTTAGATATCCGCATACAATGATAGCTGTTATGATTGTTATGCTGTTGTTAATTATTCGCTTATTTATACAAGTAGAGAAAAGGTTGAAGCTCCTTGAACAATGATGATAAATAAAATAGGACTCCCCGGATATTATAAGCTAGGGGTCCTATTTTATTTATAAACTATTATTTTTTAGTAATTCTTTTCCTTGTTCTACAACAAATTCATAGTATTCAAGATTATAAGGATAAATATCTTCAAATGTTATTGTTATCGGAGTACTGTTTAAAACAGAATTAGTCGTTAAAGATGAAATATCTCTTTTTAATAGTTGTAGAAAAGAAGTTGCATGTACTTTCATCACATCGTCTACTTCTTCACCTGGTGCAAATGGAAGTGGTTTTATTACATTGTGGAAATACATATGACAAAACTCACGATCAGTAAGGTTTGAAATTTCATAATCTATTTTATAGATTCCTTTGTATGTTAAATCAGTCGTTTGGAAGGAAAGACCCAATTCTTCCTCAATTTCACGTAGACCGCCAATTTGCACATCTTCATCATGCATAATATGTCCGGCGGATGTAATATCCCATATACCTGGAGCTTCTTTTTTATTTTTAGAGCGTAATTGGAAATATAAAAACATATCTTCATCATCTTTTTCTACAAACCAGCAATGGAATGTTTCGTGCCAATCACCGTCACGATGCACTTCATCACGTAATTTCTTTCCAAGTGTATTTTTTTCAGAATCAAATATCGTTAACCACTCTGTCATTTTAATTCCCCTTTCTGCAAATTTTATTATACAATATTTGTATTGAATTTTGGGAAAATAAAGAAAAAGGAGTGGTTATTAGTGAAGGTAGAGAGTAAGGAAATAAAATCAATAATTTCAACTGAGGAAGAATTACGACAAATATTGGGGCCACCAAGTGAACGGGCTTTGAAAAAAGTTATTTCATCACTTGATCATCATTGTGTAGATTTTCTGTCTAAATCTCCTTTTCTAGTATTATCTACTGCAAATAAATTCGGAGAGTGTGATGCTTCGCCGAGGGGAGACGCACCTGGATTTGTATATGTATTAAATGAAAATAAAATTATTATCCCAGAAAGGCCGGGGAATCGTCGTATAGACTCTATTTTAAATATTATTTCGAATCCGCACGTAGGATTAATCTTTTTCATGCCTGGTCTCGGTGAGTCACTCCGAATAAATGGCCGAGCACTAATTACAAACGATGAAGAAATTTTGAAAGAAATGCAGGCAAATGGAAAAAACCCTTTACTTGGAATTGTTGTTGAAATTGAAGAATGCTATATTCATTGTGCAAAAGCTTTTCTTCGTTCAAAAATGTGGAATCCAGAGTCATGGCTAAATAAAAAAGAGCTACCTTCAGCGGCGAAAATGTTACTGGAGCATGCAAAAGTGAATGCTTCAGAAGAGGAAGTTGCACGTTCTTTAGAAGAAAGTTATACAAAAAGATTGTATTGAAAATTATTTTATTAATATAGTTTCAATGAGAACGGGATCTTCTCGTTTTAGAATGAGCTTTTCATATGTGAATTGCAGGCTTGTAAGTTGTTAAGTTATAAGATACGTAATAAGAGGAGTCTTTATGAAATGTTATTGTGAAATATAATGAAAAATTATCTTTAAAATAGTGAGTAAAAATAGGCTTGCTTTTTAAAATTTTCATAACTATAATAAGTTAACAAATAGACATGAACGAAAAAGTAACGATAAGGACATGAGATGATTTTTACGGTTTACAGAGAGGGAAGACAAGGCTGTGAGCTTCCTAACACGAAAAATGGTCTTACCACCTTTGAACTTCAATAGTGAAAGAGTAATCTAGTAATTATTGACGGTATCAGCCGTTATCTGAACTTGAGCAACCTGGAAAGAAATAATCCTGGGTTGGAACAAGGGTGGAACCACGAAAACACATTCGTCCCTTTCCTAGGGATGAGTGTGTTTTTTTTATAGTTTTTAAGATTGAAAATTTAAAATAATTAAAAAATAGTATTGATTTTGTTTTTTATGCGAGTATAATGAGTTAACAAATAAACATGAGCGAAAAAGTAACGATAAGGACATGAGAACATTTTTACGGTTTACAGAGAGGGAGGCCAAAGGCTGCGAGCTTCCTAACACGAGAAATGATCTTACCGCCTTTGAACTTCAATAGTGAACGAGCAATTTAGTAATTATTGACGGTATCAGCCGTTATCTGAACTTGAGCAATCTAGAAGAAAGTAAGTAAGTCTAGGTTGGAACAAGGGTGGAACCACGAAAACACATTCGTCCCTTTCCTAGGGATGAGTGTGGTTTTTTTTTATCACTTTGAAAGGAGGTGCGGTAACATGAAGCGTTTAGTACGTACGGAAATAACCACCACCTGCATGATTAAAAAGCAGAGTAAGGTGATTCATAGGTGTAACAATTAAACTATTTAGGAGGAGATTAGAAGATGAATAACGTTATTAATGTTGGGGTATTAGGATTAGGTACTGTCGGAAGTGGTGTTGTCCATATTTTGAAAGAACATTATAAAAAAATTACTCTTGATACAGGATATGAAGTAAAGGTAAAGACAGTCGTTGTACGTGATTTGGAAAAAGAACGTGATGTTTGTATCGATGGAATCGTAGTAACAAGTAATGTCGATGAAGTTCTAAATGATTCAAATATTGATATTGTAGTAGAGGTAATGGGCGGAATTGAAGAAGCGAAAGAGCATATTGTGAAGGCATTGCAAAGTAAGAAACATGTCGTAACAGCAAATAAAGATTTAATGGCCGTATACGGTGCGGAGCTTTTGCAATTAGCGAATAAAAATGAATGTGACTTATGTTACGAAGCGAGTGTAGCGGGTGGGATTCCGATATTAAGAGGATTATCAGACGGGCTAGCTTCAGATCAAATTGAAAAAATAATGGGAATTGTAAATGGAACAACAAATTACATGTTAACAAAGATGAGTCAAAATGGATGGTCTTACGAAGAGGCTTTACATGAAGCGCAAAAATTAGGGTTTGCAGAATCAGATCCGACAGCGGATGTAGATGGACTAGATGCTGCAAGAAAGGTAGCAATTCTTGCAAACTTAGGTTTTTCGATGAATGTTTCTTTAGATGATGTGCAAGTTAGAGGTATTCGAAAGGTTGAAAAAGAAGATTTAGAGATGGCCGAAAAATTAGGATTTACTATGAAACTAATTGGTAAAGCCGAAAAACAAGGATCATCCATTCACTTAAGTGTAGAACCGACTTTATTACCAAGGCATCATCCGCTATCGAATGTGAATAATGAATTCAATGCGGTATATGTTCACGGTCAAGCAGTAGGAGAAGTGATGTTTTACGGACCGGGAGCTGGGAAGTTACCAACTGGTTCTGCTGTAGTAAGTGACATCATTTCAATCGTTAAAAATATGAATCAAGTTCCGAAAAATAAAAGTGCGTTAAAAGAACCAGAACCGTATGAACTACAAGGAGATGAAGAAGTAGTTTCGAAATATTTCTTACGTATTTCATTACGAGATGAACCTGGAATGTTGCGTAAAATAACGGAATGTTTCGTTAATTATTCTGTGAGTTTAAAAGAGGTAATCCAATTACCATTAAATCATGAGCATGCAGAAGTCGTTGTTGTGACGCATCAAACTTCAAAATATCAATTCGAACAAGTTTTAGGAGCGATAGAAGATGTCGCAAGTGAAATAAACAGTTACTACATTATTGAGGAGGAAAAACAATATGTATAAAGGACTATTAAAACAGTACGCTTCTTATTTACCAGTGAATGAAAACACACCTGATGTCAGCTTAATGGAAGGGAATACACCCCTGATTCCATTATTAAATATATCAAAACAATTAGGGATTCAGTTATACGGAAAATATGAAGGAGCGAACCCAACAGGTTCTTTTAAAGACCGTGGCATGGTAATGGCAGTTGCAAAGGCGAAAGAAGAAGGTTCAGAGGCCATCATTTGTGCATCTACAGGTAATACATCGGCATCAGCTGCCGCATATGCGGCACGCCTCGGAATGAAATGTATTATCGTAATACCAGAAGGAAAGATTGCGCATGGGAAATTAGCGCAAGCAGTTGCTTATGGAGCGGAGATCATTTCAATAGAAGGGAATTTCGATGATGCACTTAAGGCTGTAAGAAATATTGCTGCAGAAGAGCCGATTACATTAGTAAACTCAGTAAATCCTTACCGAATTGAAGGGCAAAAAACAGCAGCATTTGAAATTTGTGACCAGTTGGAAAATGCACCAGATGTTCTAGCTATTCCTGTTGGGAACGCAGGGAACATAACAGCATACTGGAAAGGATTCTGTGAATATGAAAAAGAAAAGGGTTATAAAAAACCAAGAATTCACGGCTTTGAAGCCGAAGGAGCAGCTGCCATTGTAAAAGGACATGTAATTGAAGAACCTGAAACGATTGCAACAGCGATACGTATCGGTAACCCAGCGAGTTGGTCGTATGCAGTAGAGGCTGCTGAGCAGTCTCATGGTGAAATAGATATGGTATCAGATGAAGAAATTTTAAACGCGTATAGATTATTAGCAAAAACTGAAGGGGTTTTCGCTGAGCCAGGATCAAATGCTTCATTAGCAGGCGTAATCAAACATGTTCAATCTGGAAAAATTAAAAAGGGAGAAACAGTTGTTGCGGTATTAACTGGAAATGGTTTGAAAGATCCTGATATCGCAATTTCTTCTAATAAATTAGATATTGCAAGTGTGTCAAATGATATAGAGCAAATTAAAGATCATATTAAAGGGGTGATTATGTCGTGATACCATTGAGAGTACGTGTCCCTGCTAGTACAGCGAATGTCGGACCTGGATTTGATTCAGTAGGAATAGCGTTGTCATTATATTTAGATGTGGTGGTAAAGGCGGAAGCAGATAAATGGCAAGTAATCCATTCCTTTGAAGATTCAATTCCAACGGATGATAAAAATTTAATTGTTAGCACGGCATGTAAAGTGTGTCCTTCTTTATCGCCCTATATAATAGAAGTTACTAGTAATATTCCGCTGACAAGAGGTTTAGGAAGTAGTGCATCAGCAATTGTAGCAGGAATAGAGCTTGCGAATCAGCTTGGAAATTTGAACTTAACAAGTGATCAGAAAGTTCAAATTGCAACAAATTTTGAAGGACATCCAGATAATGTTGCTGCTTCTATATTAGGTGGAACTGTAATCGGAGCACTGGATGGAAAGAATGTTTCCGTTGTAAGGATCGAAAGTAAGGAATTAGGCGTAATTTCTCTTATTCCGAATGAAGAGCTAAATACGGACGAGAGTCGATCTGTATTACCAGAGATGTTTCCATTTCATGAAGCCGTTAAGGCTAGTGCGATAAGTAACGTATTAGTAGCTGCGTTTTGTCAAAAGAAGTGGGAAGTTGTAGGTGAAATGATGGAGAGAGATCATTTTCACGAGCCGTATCGTTTAGAACTTGTACCGTTATTACCGTCAATTCGTAAATGTGCAAAAGAATTCGGAGCATATGGCACAGCGCTTAGCGGTGCGGGACCGTCCATTTTTATATTAACTCCATATGAGAAGCGACAAGAAATTGCGGCGCAATTAGCGAGAGTATTTACAGCTATGAAAGTATGTGAGCTTGAAATCGACCATAAAGGGATTACTGTAAATAAGGAAGAACATATTGGATTATAAAGAAAGCTAGCATCGCTAGCTTTCTTTTTGTTGTAAATATCTGTTAAATTGGCATATAAAAGAAAGATAATAATGTATAATTTAGTAAAGAGTGTATTAATTTTGGAGGTGCTTATATGGATAAAGAGTCACCAGAAGAAAAAAGAGAACGTATGAGACAAAGTGAATTAAAAAGTAATCCGACTGGTTCTTTAAATGACGGACTCAATAGAGTGGAATCAGGTAGTCCTGTTGATATGACAGGGGGGATGAATTGGAAAGGTACAGGGATAATCATCTTAGTACTGCTTTTAGGATACTTTGTATACACTTACTTTTTCAGTTAAAGAATGTTTGTTAAAATTTTGATTTGTTTAGTTTCATAATTAGTGAAAAAGAAAAAAGCAGTTATCGTATTACATATCTTCTAAGCGAGTTAAAGTTGTTCATATCACCTTTTTTAATACTCCAAATAGAGCTAGCAATATGCTAGCTCTATTATTTTTTGCCACATTCCTGTAACAAAGCACCTGTATATTCATTGGTGGAGGTGCAGAGGATGAAAAAAATGATAGCGATATGTCTTCTTACAACTATGTCATTTTCGACTTTAGTCGGTTGTGATGTAAAAGGTAATAATACTGTACAAGAGTCTAAAATAAAGAAAGCGACGTATAAAGATTTTACTTACGATGTAAATCCAGAAACATTCACAATAACTGTAGAACATGAGGGTGTAAAGGAACAGGCATCACAACCCCTACCGAAAATGAAGGTATCGAATGTAAAAAAAGAAAAGGATCGTACATCGTGGGAATATCCAGATGAAAAAGTAAAAGTAAACTTAGAAAAGAAAAAAGACCACTTAAACATTGAAGTGGAATCGACTGGTGCGGAAAGCTTTACGTGGCCGAAAGTAGAGGCTGAAAATTATACACTTCCGTTATGGGAAGGTAAGCAAATTCCGAGCAATGATGAGAATTGGAAGAAGTTTTTAAAGGATGATGCATATTCATTTGCTGAATCATTTTCTATGAAGTTTTTTGCGTTAAATGGTTCGAAGTATTCCATTGTATATATTGCGAACAATATGTTTAATAATGAATTGAAATTTCATTCGGATCCGAAAATAGGATTTGATTTTACACATGAATTCCCGAGCATAAATAAAAATAAAACATATGGATTTCAATTATATGTGACAAATAATGATGCGGTCAGTATTGCTAAACTGTATAAGGATTATATTATTGAAAAAGGTGAATTTAGAACATTACAAGAAAAGGCTAGAAAAAATAAAGAAATCGAAAAGTTATATGGAGCGGCGCATTTTTATTTTTGGAATCAAAATGGTTTATCAGAAAGTAATATAAATTGGCCAAAACTAAGGGGGCAAATAAATAGCCCGCTGTTTAGCCATATAAAAGAACTTATTCAAAAGAATAGTTCAGAGCCTGGGGAACTGAATGTATTAGATCAAGTAAGTAAACAAGATTTCATTGATAAATATCAAAAAAATGTTATTTTACGTTATATAAACGAAGTATTATCCATGAAGGAATTTTATAAAGAGGATATTTTTCCTAAAGTCGATCAGGAAGCTAATGCACTATTAAAGAAAGGCATAGATCACTTATCGAAGATGGAGTTATATAACTTAAATAAGCATTTGTTAAAGTCGATACTTGGTGATGCGGTTGAAGAAGTAAGCAAATGGGGTAACGCAGATGGGACAGATATTATAAAGGAGATGAAAGAAGCAGGAATAGATAAAGCGTGGATTGGTCTACCGAACTGGGAACAAGGATATATGCAGCCTAATTTCGTTACAGAAGCTAAGAAAATGGGGTATTTAGTTGGTCCGTATGATTCTTATCACTCAATTCATGAGAAAGGTGATAAGAATTGGAATACAGCATCTTTTAATGATCCATCGTTATATGAAGAGGCAACTGTAACGAAGAAAAGTGGAGAAAAGGTGCAAGGATTTTTAGGTAGAGGACGAAAACTAAATCCGACATTATCACTTCCTAGTGTAAAAGAAAGAATGAACGATATATTACAAAATGGACCTAAATATAATTCATGGTTTATTGATTGTGATGCAACGGGTGAAATTTACGATGACTATTCAGCGAAACATATAACGACACAAGAGCAAGATTTAAAAGCAAGATTACAACGAATGGACTACATTGCGCAAGAAAAGGGTATGGTCGTTGGTTCTGAAGGTGGAAATGATTTTGCTAGTAATACGATTGCATTTGCACACGGAATTGAAACACCCGTTATTAAATGGGACGATGAAGATATGAGGAAAAATAAAACAAGTCCGTATTATGTCGGCGGATATTGGTCACCAAATCAAAATGTTCCTGAAAAATATGTAAAACAAGTGCCATTGAAAGAAGAATATAAACAAGTATATTTAAATCCAGTATATTCGGTACCATTATATAAATTAGTATACAACGATTCCGTTATTACAACGCATCATTGGGAATGGGGAAGTTTAAAAGTAAAAGATGAAGTTGGAAATCGAATGCTATCCGAATTATTGTATAATGTTCCTCCGTTGTACCATTTAGATGAAGTAGAGTGGAATAAGCATAAAAAAGAAATTACAGAGCATCTAAAAGTTTGGAATGAAGTTCATGAAAAAGCAGTAAAAGAAGAGATGACGAATTTTGCGTATTTGTCAGAAGATAAGCTAGTACAATCTGTTTCTTATGGAAAAGATATTAAAATCATTGTGAACTTCTCAAATGAAGATAGGGAAGTAGAAAAAACGAAAATAAAAGCAAAGTCGGCTTTCATTTATAATCAAGGGAAGAAAAGCATGTATACGCCGTTTGAGAAATAATAATGTGAAATATACTGTATCCATAGAGATTTCATAACTAGCTGGACTCTTTATTTTTATCGTTTGTTAGGGAAAAAACATCCTAATTTAAAATGAATGAGTCAATAAATTTGTAAATTCACATGTTGCGAAGTGTTAAATTTTTGAAATTGGTAAATAGTGACTTGCCAAAAATAAGTACGGGAGTATAATGTGAAATGGAATGCATATCGGGTTTAAGTAGTAACCTTACAAAATTGTAAGGTTACTGAAAGGAAATTCAATATGAAGATAAATAGACTTACATTATACTTGGTAAAGAGAAAGAGAGGCGAATGGGTATGAGCTCTGAATTAGAACAAAATACGAGAAGTAATAAAAAGCGTTCTAAAAGAAAGTCAATGAAATGGTTCATATTAATTCCATTTTTCCTACTTATTTTTGGAGGAGTAGGATATGGTTCGTTTATATATAACAAAGCAAAAGCTGTTGTAAGTGATGCGTATGCAAAAATTGATAAGTCATCAAAGCGTGATAAAGAAGTTGAACCTTTAAAGGATAATATTTCAATATTAATTATGGGTGTAGATGGAAGTGAAATGAGAAAAAGCCAATATGGCGAAGCGGTTCGAACAGATGCACTTTTATTAGCAACAATTAATAAAGATGATAAGTCTGTTAAGCTAGTAAGTATTCCACGTGATTCACGTGTTTATATTCCAACTAGAAAAAAACTAGATAAAATTACTCATGCTCACGTATTTGGTGGCGTGGAAAGTACACGAGATACGGTGGAAAGATTTTTAAATGTTCCTGTTGATTATTATGTGAAGTTTAACTTTGAATCATTTGTACAAATTGTCGATTCAATTGGTGGTATTGATATTGATGTACCAGTTACTTTCACTGAACAAGATAGTAAAGACCAAGCTGGTATGATCCATTTAGAAAAAGGTTACCAACATTTAAATGGTGAACAAGCCCTTGCGCTTGCTAGAACGCGTAAAATTGATAGTGATGCAATGCGTGGTCAAAGACAACAACTTGTAATTGAAGCAATTGCGAAAAAAGCTATGTCTGTTCAATCAATTAGCAAAATGGGCTCGTTACTTGATGCAGTGGATAAAAATATGAAAACAAACTTAACGTTTGATGACATGCTTGCTATTACGAAAAATATGGCTGGATCTGACTTGCAAATGGAAAAAATGCAAATTGAAGGTACTGATAAACGTATTGGTGGTATTTATTATTACATCCCAAACGAAAAAAATGTGAAAGATATTTCGAATAAGTTAAATGAGCATTTAGGTGTAACTCCAAAGCCAGCTCGAAATGAATAATAAAAAAAGATTGGCCTTCGCCAATCTTTTTTTATGGGAATACAATTGTAACTTTTCTGTAACGATTTTTTATTTTAGAAAAATTATACTCATATGTATGAGAATATTGGAGAAGCAAAAAGTATAAAAAAATATTAAAATCTGTAGTAAGGAAAGATATCATATGCCGAAATGGATAAGCATTATGGGAATCGTCTTTATATTGACTGGATGTAAAATATCTGAAGCTCCGACGAGTTTAATGGAAGCTCCTGCAAATGAAAAGTGGATTAATGAATTAAGAGAGCAAATAGATAAAGATTTGCCTGTTAATTATCGGTTGCTTACTCCAATGTCTAATAAAGATAAACAGAAGATTTGGTCAATGGATTTTAAACAAGATAATAAAAAAGAAGCAATTGTATTTTATAAATTACCGAATGAAGATCGGAGTATATATTTAGCTATTTATGCGGAAAGCAGCAAGGGCTGGAAACTAAAGTCCACTCATACATTTGATGGTGAGGATATAGATATCGTTAAGGTCGGTGATTTTACAGGGAACGGGAAGCGGGAGTTATTAATTGGAATCTCTGTAAGTCGTGAATCTTTAGAACATGTAATGTATGCTTTTTCGGAAGAAAATGATGATATGAAGGAGATTTATAATCGGCAATATACGAAGTTATTTATAGAGGATTTAAATAAAAATGGCCTTAATGATATAAGTCTTGTTACTTATAACAAAGATGAGCAATTGAAAGTTGAGTTCATTGAGCAGTTTAATACAATGTCAGAAGTTACATTTGAGCCTTATATAAATAGTATTCAAAGAATACAAATGGGACGTATTTCTAACACGTCAAAGGCAGTTGTAATTGATGCAGGAGTGGGGGCTCATTCAGGTATAACATATGTAGCGAAATTTGATAAGGATCATTATGAGGGACTACCTATAGACGGGAAAGAAGATTTATTTAATGATTATGTTGTGGAAAGTAAAGACGTTAATGAAGACGGCATTATTGAATTTGTTCGTACTGTGCGTCCAAAAGGTTGGGAAGAGGTATCGTATGGAGAGAGCACAATGTTTGAACGTTATATACAGTGGAGTGAAGAGGGAATTAAACCAATAGAAGAAAGATATGTCAATATAGATAAAGGTTATTTTGTCAAAATCCCTCAAGAGCTAATTGGAAAAATAACTGTCCCAGTTCAGCAAGAAGCATTGGATGTTCAAAAATTTATGGATGTAACTACAAATGAAATATGGCTTGAAGTCCATATTTTTAAGCGGAAAGAATGGTTTAAAATAAAAGGATACGAGGCAGCAGTTAAAACGGCTTCTCACGTATATGCAGTACCGAAGCAATCTAAATTTGAAAAAGTAAAAGCATATATAAAGCCGCTAGCGGATTATCAACAACAGTAGGGAGGTGGGAATTATGTCAGCAATTTTAGTTTTAGAAGATGAAATACCAATCCGTAGCTTTATTGTCTTAAATTTGAAACGTGCTGGATTTTATGTATTAGAAGCTAGTACTGGAGAAGAAGCGTTACAAATTTTAAGTGAACAAACTATTAATGTAGCGTTACTTGATGTTATGTTACCGGGGATTGATGGTTTTCAAGTTTGTAAAGCTATCCGGGAAGAAAATAAAAAAATGGGTATTATTATGCTAACCGCACGTGTACAAGATGAAGATAAAGTACAAGGGTTAGGAATTGGTGCAGATGATTATATCGCAAAGCCGTTTAGTCCAGTAGAATTAATTGCACGTATACAATCTTTATTAAGAAGAATAGAAGTACATGAAGAAAAAACGAATACAATCACGTCTGGTCCGTTTTCGTTAAATATCATAGAAGAAAGATTATATAAAGGTGGACAATTAGTTGATTTAACCCCTACAGAGTACATGATACTACAGTATTTAATGAATCAGGCTTCGAAGCCGGTTTCGCGTGATGAAATATTAAATATGATTTGGGGAACTAATTACGTAGGCGAGACGAAGGTAGTCGATGTAAATATGAGACGGTTACGTCAAAAGATAGAATGTAATCCGTCAGAACCAGAGTTTATCCATACTGTGTGGGGAAAAGGATATGTGTGGAAGGAAACTATAAGATGAGACGGAAAGTGACTTTATATTTTATGACGGTCATTACACTAATGCTAGTATTATTTGAAGTAGCATTTTCAGTTTCAATTTATCGATATTATTATAATGGTATTGTGCAATATGTTGAATCTCATGCAAAGACAAGTACACGTTTTTTCTCGGAATACAATTCACTATATTTTATTCGTTTGCAAGAATATAGCGGAGAAATAATTGAGAGTTTCCAATTAGAAGGAACGGAATTACAATTGATTGATCGTCACGGTACGATTATACAGTCGTCAAGTGGACAAAAGGTAGAAGGTAAAGTGGTTATTCCGAATTCTTTACTAGAAGGGGAAATGTATCATCAAGTTACTACTACGAAAGATAACGTGAAACAGTTAGAAGTATTTAGTCCACTTATTCATCAAGGACAAACTATCGGTGTTTTGAAATATATGACTGTTTTAACGGGTGTAAATGCAAAGATTATTGAAATTATTATTTTTACTATTTCAGTTGGACTTGTCATCTCAGGTATCGTATTTTTAATAAGTAGACGATTGGCGAATTCGTTTGTGAAACCTATCGAATCTATTATTCATGCTTCTTCGCAAATTGCAGAAGGTACATTAAAGGAGCAAATTAAAGAAGATTATCCTGGTGAATTAGGTGAGTTAGCACATAGTTTAAATTATATGGCCGATAAAATAGAAAAAGCTGAGCAAATGAAAAATGAATTTATTGCCTCTATTTCGCATGAAATACGAACACCTTTAACAGGAATTAAAGGGTGGAGTGAGACGTTAAAAACAGTAGATCATTTAACAGATGAAGAAATAAAGCAAGGTATGGGAATTATTTCAGGTGAAACAGACAGATTGATACATTTAGTAGAAGAGTTACTAGATTTTTCAAGATTGCAGTCAAATCATTTTAATTTATATAAACAAAAGGTGCAATTGTACGATATACTAGAAGAGACGATTTGGCAATTAACTCCCAAATCAGAAGAGAAACAGATTCAACTAGTTGCTAATTTAGAACGAGTAGAACTAGTAGGAGATCGAAATAGACTAAAACAAGTTTTTCTAAATATTATTCATAATGCTATAAAATATTCAAATGAAAAAGGTACAATTTACATTGAAGCGGCCAAAAGTGAAGGACAAGCCGTGATTAAGGTGACAGATCAAGGTATTGGAATTGCTAAAGAGCATCTACCATTTATAGAGCAGTCATATTATCAGATTAATAACCATATTGAAGGCGCAGGTATTGGATTAGCTATCGTAAAAAAAATGGTGGAGCTTCATGGTGGTACGCTTAGTATTACAAGTAGAGAAAGAGTAGGAACAACAATTTTGATAAAACTCCCACTATAATTTTATATAAAGTATGTTTATATAGTGTAATAAAAATAAATAGATGTATAATTATATTGGGTGATTTACATATGAGATTAATAGGGAGAGGAATTCGATAGAATGGAAAAGGCTTTTAAAATTAAACAAGTAGTAGTCGTTTTAATAGCGATTGCAGCAGTAGCTATTGGGTATTTCATGTTTCAATCTATTACTTCACCAGCAAAAGCTGTAGCGAAACAAGAAAATGTAGTGCAGCTTGCAAGTGAACAATCGAAAGTTGAAATGAATAAAACGGCACCAAGTCGTTTTAACGGAGTGGAAAGAAAAGTTGCTTATCTTACATTTGATGATGGGCCAGGAAAATATACGGCTGAATTATTAAATATGTTAAAACAGCATGATGCGAAGGCGACATTCTTTTTAATCGGAGCGAATGTAAAAGCGTTTCCTGATTTAGTAAAACGTGAAAATGCAGAGGGTCATTATGTTGGAATGCATAGTATGACACACAATTTTGCGAAGTTATATAAAAATGGCGAGTATGTTAATGAAATGAAAGAAGATCAAGGCTTAATCGCAAATATTATTGGGAAAGCCCCTAAATTAACACGTCCTCCATACGGATCGATGCCTGGTTTAAATGAAGGTCTCCGAAATAAAGTAGTTGAGGATGGTTTAAAAGTGTGGGACTGGACAATTGACTCTTTAGACTGGAAATACAATAAAGTACCAGTTGATGCAGCGGCAGCGCAAATCGCTCAAAATGTATTAGCTGGTGCAACAAAACCGCAAGAGGTCATTTTAATGCATGACATTCACCCGCAGTCAGTTGCTGCTGTACCAGCAATTTTAAAGGGTCTAAAAGAAAAAGGTTATGAATTTGAAGCATACCATGAAGAGAATCACTTCCCAGTGAATTTCTGGCACGATAACCGTATGTAATTGGAGGAATTGAAGTTGAAGTATGGAAAAGTAGCAGTAGTTGGAGCATTATCAGTAGGATTATTATCAGGTTGTTTCGGTGAAAAACCAGAAGAAAATTTATATACGGCTTTTGAAACAGCAGCGACACAAGAAAAATCGTTAGCTGATGATACGAAAAAGTTAGAGCAATTAGAAAAGCAAGGGCAAGAACTATATTCTCAAATTTTACAAGAGGGTAAAGAACATAATGAAGCAGTCACGAAGAAGATAGAGGAAGCTACTGCAAATGTCGACGAGCGTGAAAAAGTATTGAAAAACGAGAAGGAACAGTTAGAAAAAGCGCAGAAAGAAACGAAATCCGTTCAAAGCAATATTGAAAAACTCGAAGATAAGAAATTACAAAAACAAGCAAAAACAGTTGAAGAATCGTATGAAAATCGTTATGATGCATTCCAAAAGATGAATGAAAATTATACGAAGGCATTAGCGACTGAAAAAGAACTGTATGAAAAGTTAAAGGTTAAAGAAACAAAATTAAAAGAAATTGGTGAAAAAGTTAAAGCTGTTAATGAATTAAATGTGGAAGCACAAAAGTCGAAAGAGCAATTTAATAAGTATACAAAAGAGTATAATGACAGTAAATTAGTATTTTACAAAGATGCAGAGATTAAGATTAAAGATCAGAAATAACGAAACATCTTAAGCGTAATAACAAGCCGGAGAAACATCGTCACAGGTGTTTTTTCGGTTTTTTGCGTTAAATGAATAGAAAAGACTGGAATTGATATCATAAAAGAGTTATAGTGAATTATTCCAAGGGAAACATTGTAAAGTAAGGAGATTGAAATATGTCATATGAATTTTTATTCAAATTAGGTTTAGCACTCTTTTTAGGATTATTCATCGGAATAGATAGGCAGCTAAAGAATAAACCGCTTGGTGTGAAAACAAGTATGGTTATTTCCGTAGCGAGTTGTTTAATTACAATGGTTTCAATTGAATCAGTGAATGTTTATTCTGTACCGGGTCATACAAATATGGATCCAATGCGTCTAGCTGCTCAAATTGTTAGTGGGATTGGTTTTCTTGGTGCAGGTGTCATTTTACGAAGAAGTAATGACGTTATTTCGGGATTAACGACAGCTTCTATGGTGTGGGCTGCTTCAGCTTTAGGTATTGCAATTGGAGCAGGATTTTATATACAAGCGACGGTTGCTATGGTTTTAATTATTTTAGCGATTAATGTACTTCCTCAAATTGTGAAAATTGCAGGCCCGTATTCATTAAGACAAAAGGACTTATCTATAAAAATTACTGTAAAAGAGCATCAAGAATTAGATGGTATATTTAAGCAAATTAAAAATTTAGGTATGCATGTGAAACGAGTGAAAATTAAAGATATAGATAGTGGAGCGTTTCAGCAATTGGAGATGGTTATTTTAGTTCCAGAAGATTTATATACAACTGAGTTATACAGTTCTCTAAAAGAGATTGATCGTGTTGTCTCAGTTGAAGTTGAAAGTAGATAAAAAAGAGTGAAGTGAATTCACTCTTTTTTATTTGGATTTTTAAGGAAAAAAATTGATATAATGAGGAGTAAACAAGGGGGAGAAAATGATGGAGGTACATATTAGAAGAGCGATAAAAGATGATATATCAGGTATAGCAAAGGTACACGCTGATAGTTGGAAAACAACGTATAAAGGGATATTCGCTAATGAAATTTTAGATAATATAACATATGAACAACGAGAAAAACAGTGGGAAAGCATTTTTCAAAAAGAAGGTAATCATCAATTTAGATTTGTAGCAGAGACATTAAATGGAACTATAATCGGATTCATTGATGGGGGAGTTGAAAGGAGCGGTACATATAATTGTGATGGGGAATTATATGCAATTTACCTTTTACAACAGTATCAAGGACTGAAAATAGGCCAAAAGTTATTTCAAGCATTGCTATCAGAATGTATAAAAAATGATATGCAATCTCTTTTAGTTTGGGTCGTTACTAATAATTCTTGTAAAACGTTTTATGAAAAATTTAACCCTGAAAAAATTGATAAGAAATTTTTAGAGAGAGTACAGGTAGAAGAAACAGCGTATTGCTGGAGAGATTTGAATATTTTATATAAAAAATTACAGGATTCAATATAAAATAATAATATTATGTAAACAAGCAAGCAGGTATACGTTTAGTATACCTGCTTGCTTGTTTTGGATCGATAATAATGAAAAATGCAGAAAATATTAAGTAATTAGTTTGAAAGGAAGATATTTTTAATCATGTTTTTAATGAGATTAAAGATATGTTGAAAAATAATAAAAATTTGGTCAGATGAAAAAATTCTGAAATATACCCTTGAATTGATAATGATATTCAATTAGAATCATAATTGAATATCATTATCAATTATTGTTTATTAAATGAAATTTCGATAGCTTTAATATAAAGAGGAGGACCAGTATGCAGCATGCGAAACAAATCGCAGAACATGCAACAATACAAAGCTTTTTAAACTGTTATTTAAGAGAAACAGGGAGTGGAGAATGGATTACAGAGGATGAAAGAATGGAAAGTATCTTCAGTAATACGTTAAATAGAGATACAGTCCCCACATATTTATGTTGTCGCCTATCAGCACAGAACGTTACTTTGTATGGAGAAGTTTTATATAAATCATCAACAGATCGCCATTTGTTTGGAGGACAGTTTTATTATCAAATTGGAGAGTGCAAAACTGTTATAAAAGCAGATTATGTTACAGTTATTACGTTTTTAATAAAAGAGATGTCTATCAACTATGGAGAAGGTACGAATCCTGCTGAACTTATGCTTCGAGTCATTCGTAGTTGCCAAAATATTGAGGAATTTACAAAAGGTAGAACAGAAGATACATCTGCATTATATGGTTTCCATACAACTTTTATAGAAGCGGAGCAGTCTTTATTATTTGGGCATTTAACTCATCCTACCCCAAAGAGTAGACAGGGTATATTGGATTGGAAAAGTGCAATGTATTCTCCAGAATTAAAAGGAGAATGTCAGCTTCATTATTTTCGGGCACATAAAAGTATAGTAAATGAAAAATCGTTATTATCAGATTCTACAACAACAATTATAAAAGAAGAATTAAGTAATGATGAGATAGTTAGTAAGGAATTTATAGAGAAGTACTGTAAGGAAGATGAGTATTCATTAATTCCTATTCATCCGCTTCAAGCAGAATGGCTATTACACCAACTTTACGTACAGGATTGGATAGATCAAGAATTGCTTGCGTATGTTGGTCCTATAGGCAAGTATTATATGGCAACATCATCACTGAGAACGCTATATCATCCTGATTCGAAGTATATGCTTAAGTTTTCATTTCCAGTGAAAGTAACGAATTCAATGCGTATTAATAAATTGAAAGAACTTGAGAGTGGTCTTGAAGGGAAGGAAATGTTAAATACGGCAATTGGTGAAGTACGAGAAAGGTTTCCAGGTTTTGATTTTATTTGTGACCCAGCCTTTATTACATTAAATTATGGGACACAAGAATCTGGATTTGAAGTGATTATTCGAGAGAATCCTTTTTATAGTGAACATGCAAATGACGCTACATTAATTGCTGGGCTAGTTCAAGACGCTATACCTGGAGAACGTAATCGTTTATCGAATATCATCCATCGCCTAGCAGATTTAGAAAGTAGAAGCTGTGAAGAGGTAAGTTTAGAGTGGTTTAGACGGTATATGAATATTTCTTTAAAGCCGATGGTATGGATGTATTTACAGTATGGAGTTGGATTAGAGGCACATCAGCAAAATAGCGTTGTTCAGCTAAAGGATGGTTATCCAGTAAAATATTATTTCCGTGATAATCAAGGGTTTTATTTCTGTAATTCAATGAAAGAGATACTTAATAATGAGCTAGCTGGTATTGGAGAACGTACTGGAAATTTATATGACGATTATATTGTAGATGAAAGGTTTCGTTACTATTTAATTTTTAATCATATGTTTGGACTTATTAACGGTTTTGGTACAGCAGGGTTAATTAAGGAGGAAATTCTACTTTCTGAATTAAGGTCTGTACTCGAATCATTCCTTCCATATAACCGGGAACCTTCTACATTTTTAAGAGAATTGTTGGACGAGGATAAGTTGGCATGCAAAGCGAATTTGCTAACGAGATTTTTCGATGTCGATGAGTTAAGTAATCCGTTAGAGCAAGCTATTTATGTACAAGTACATAATCCGCTCGTTAGAGAAGTGGCTGTTCGTTCCTAAATAGCGTTAAAATTTCACGTAATACAAATAATGGGATTTCGTAATAAAGTGGAGGGATTTATGAGAGTGGACATGTATCACACGAAAATATTGAGGGCACTCGAATCAGAAGATTACATTTCAGTGCGAAGAAGGGTGTTACGTCAATTAGTAGAATCGTTAATTTATGAGGGGATTATAACGCCAGTTCGTGTTGAGAAGGAAGGACAAATTCTGTTTATTATACAAGGACTTGATGAAGAAGACAAAAGTGTTTCGTACCAATGTTATGGAAGAGAGCGGATGACATTCGGTCGTATTTCTTTAGACTCATTAATAGTAAGAGTCCAAGATGAACAACAAGAAATACAATCTGTGTCGCAATTTTTGGAAGAAATTTTTCGAGTTGTTAACGTGGAACAAGCCAGATTAGATTCTTTTATTCACGAATTAGAACAAACGATATTTAAAGACACGATTGCACAATATGAAAGAAATAATAAGGAAGAATACACTCAAAAATCTTATGATGAGTTTGAAAGTCATTTAATAGATGGTCATCCCTATCATCCTAGTTATAAAGCACGTATTGGTTTTCAATATCGTGACAATTTTCAATACGGATATGAGTTTATGCAGCCAATGAAACTCATATGGATTGCAGCTCATAAAAAATACTCAAGTTTAGGTTATAAAAATGAAGTGACTTATGACAACATTTTAATAGAGGAGATTGGAGAGCGTAAATTAGAAGAGTATTTGGAACGAATTCATAATGTGGGATGTAATCCAAAACAGTACGTGTTTATACCTGTTCATCCATGGCAGTGGGAGAATTTCATTATCCCGAATTATGCTGATCATATACAGGATAAATTTATTATTTATTTAGGAAAATCAGAGGATGAATATTGTGCGCAACAATCTATGAGGACGTTAAGAAATGTTACGAATCCAAAGAAACCATATGTAAAGTTATCGCTGAATATACTCAACACTTCAACGCTCCGTACGTTGAAACCATATTCTGTTGTGAGTGCACCAGCTATATCGAATTGGTTACATGATGTCGTAAGCAATGATTCGTATTTACGAGATGAATCGCGCATAATTTTGTTACATGAGTTTTCGAGTGTAACGTATGATGCGAATAAGAAATCTGTATATGGTTCATTAGGATGTATTTGGCGTGAAAGCGTTCGTAAGTATTTGGATACTCAAGAGGATGCAATTCCCTTTAATGGCTTATATGCAAAAGAGAAAGATGGGACACCAATTATTGATCCATGGTTAAACAAATATGGAATAGAAAATTGGCTGCAATTACTCATTCGAAAAGCGATAATACCTGTTTTACATCTTGTTATAGAGCATGGAATTGCATTAGAATCCCACGGTCAAAATATGATTTTCGTCCATAGAGAAGGGATCCCTGTCCGTATTGCATTAAAGGACTTTCATGAAGGGATTGAGTTTTATCGTCCATTCTTAAAAGAAGTTGAAAAATGTCCTGATTTTATTAAAATGCATAAAACGTATGCGAATGGAAAAATGAATGATTTCTTTGAAATGGATCGTATGGAATGTTTGCAAGAAATGGTATTAGATGCCCTTTTCTTATTTAATTTAGGAGAATTAGCTTTCGTACTTGCGGATGAATATGAATGGAAAGAAGAAAGTTTTTGGATGATGGTTGTTGAAGAAATTGAAAATCATTTAAGCAAATATCCACATTTAAAAGATAGATTTGAAAACATTCAATTATACACTCCTACATTTTATGCCGAGCAATTAACGAAGCGTCGATTATATTTGGATGTGGAATCACTTGTTCATGAAGTTCCAAATCCATTGTATAAAGCAAAGCAACTTACAATACAAAAATCAGTTGTTACAGGGGGAAATTATGCTAATCGTTAATAAACAGGAGTATAGCAAAAATGATTTTGAATCGAGATTACAAGTTTACGAGGAGATGGAACAATTTCAAGAGGAAAAGGGAACTAGATTTGCACTTTGTTTGAAAGACCCATTTGATATTATTACGATTGTATTTTTCTTAAAAGAAAAGAAATCATCTGTACTTCTTATACATGAAGATACGCCAAAAGATACGGCTATTGAAATGGCAAGACGTGCAAAGTGTACGGGACTGTTATATGGGGAATGTAGCGACTTTACAAAATTAGAAGTAGTGAATTCATTACTAGAAGAGCCTTCTTTATTGCAATATAGCTCAGGAACCACGGGAGAACCGAAACTGATTCGTAGAGCATGGGCGGAAGTTGATACAGAAATTACTGCGTATAATGAAGCTTTAAACTGTGAAGTAGATGAAGTGCCGATCGTTATGGCCCCTGTTTCACATTCATACGGTTTAATATGTGGTACGTTATCTGCAATTATGAGGGGAAGTAAACCGATAATCATTACGAATAAAAACCCTAAATTCGCATTAAATATAGTTCGCAATACAGAAAAACATATCATATATGCAGTACCACTTATGTTACATATTATGGGGAGTTTTCCGTTAGGAACGTTTCAGTTTCATAAAATTATGACATCCGGATCCCCTTTGCCAGAAGCATTGTTTTATAAACTAAAAGAAATGACAACGTATATGATGCAGCAATATGGTTGTTCTGAAGCTGGTTGTATTAGTATATGCCATGATATGGAAAGCCATTTGGATTTAGGAAAGCCACTACCTCATGCGAGTATAAGCATAGGTTCAGATGAAAACATGCCTGAAGAAATCGTAGTAAAGATTAACGATAAAGAAATTTTTACGAAAGATTTGGGGTATAAATCCGAGCGTGGCCTTCATTTTATGGGGCGCATGGATGATGTAATTAACGTTTCAGGATTAAAAGTCTTTCCTATAGAGGTAGAAGAAATGATGCTTCGATTAGAAGGTGTTCAAGAGGCGATTGTATATCGAGGAAAACATCCTGTGATGGGCGAAATTGTTAAAGCGAAAGTAATCTCTCATATTGATCCAGTGCAAATAAGGGAATGGTGCATTCAGCACTTACCGTCTTATAAAGTCCCACATGAAATTGAAAGTGTAACTGAAATTCCGAAAAATAAAACTGGAAAAGTAAGTAGAAAGTTACTAGAGATGGGGGAGGTTACAGTATGAGACGTGAAACGTTAAAGGATGCAGTATTGAAAATTATGACAGGAAAAATGGAACTGAAAAATGTAACGCATTTAGAAGAAACGATGCGATTAAATCAAGATTTATATATAGATTCGGTAATGATGTTACAGCTTATCGTATACATAGAGATGGATTTGAAGTTATGTGTCCCAGAGGATGAGGTAGATCCCAAGGCGTTTCTTACTGTAGGATCTTTACTTGATTTTATGGAGGAGTTACAGCCATTACAAGAAGTAAATATGAATAACTAACATTGGAGAAAGTGGGTGAGAGTATGACTTCAATTAAAGTGCACTGTTTAGTGAGTTGTTTTTGTGAAATTATAAAAAGGCGTAGTGATATAGATTTTCGTCCATTTTATTTTGGACTATGGGATGGAGATTTTGATATAACAGAAGGCGGAATTATTTCATATCATTCCGAAAATATTAACCATGATAATTACTTACTTTGGTATGAAAAATTGTACGGTATTAAAGTGAACGAATGGTATGATCATGCAAAAGATAAAAGTAGTAATGTAGAAACATTTTTAGAATTAGTAGAAAATAAGCCTGAACATCGTTTTGTAATTGTAATGGTTGATATGTCCCTATTACCAGAGAGGGAAAATAAATTTCATCAAAAACCGTTTCCGCATTATTTAATGATATCGAAAACAGAGATAGAAGAAGAATGGTTCATGCTAGATCCTGATTTTCGCTGGGAAGGGAATATGGAAAGAGAAAAAGTACTTCACTCTGTTCAAGACAACCCATTTGGTGGAGGATATTTCATTGATGTAGAAGGAATTGGGGAGCCAACACAAGAAATGGTAGCTAGTTATTTCACTGAAACATTTAAAAAGAACGACAATGAACTGACTATGGAGCTGAAAAATTTAATTATAAAAATGGCAAATGAGGAAGATGGGTATGAGCTTTCTAGGCTTGCAGAAGCAGTAAAGCAAATTCCAGTACTTGCGATTCGTAAATATAGTTATGAGCATGCCTTTGCATACTTCCGTGAAACGTTACAATATGCAGAGCAAGAATTTGATTATTGGTGTGATCGAGTGGAAGATATTGTACAAGGATTTACAAATGTACAGTATCGTGCAATTAAAATGGCAATGACGAATAATAAAGGTATGTTAGTATCAATTGTTGAAAAACTGGATGAAATGAATGCAATTGAACTGCAAATTAAGGCTGAATTAGAGAGACAGCTTTTGTTATGGAAAGAAATGAAAACAAACCAGTCTGTCTTAGCGTATTAAAAAGCCAGCTGAATTTAAAATAAGGGAGTTCAAACCTATGAGATATTCGTTATGTACTATTTCCTTTCGTCATCAATTAATTTCATTTACTGATATTGTTCAATTTGCATATGAAAACGGTTTTGAAGGAATTGAATTGTGGGGGACTCATGCACAAAATTTGTATATGCAAGAGTATGAAACGACAGAACGAGAATTGAATTGTTTAAAGGATAAAAACTTGGAAATTACGATGATCAGTGATTATTTAGACATATCATTATCGGCAGATTTTGAAAAAACGATAGAGAAATGTGAACAACTTTCAATACTAGCTAACTGGTTTAAAACGAATAAAATTCGTACGTTTGCTGGACAAAAAGGAAGCGAAGATTTCTCGGAACAGGAAAGGAAAGAGTACGTAAAGCGAATTCGCAACATTTGTGATTTGTTTGCTAAGCATAATATGTATGTACTTTTAGAAACACATCCAAATACATTAACGGATACGTTGCCTTCTACTTTGGAATTATTAGAGGAAGTAAATCATCCGAATTTGAAAATAAACCTTGATTTTCTTCATATATGGGAGTCTGGTGCAGATCCAATAGACAGTTTTCATCGACTAAGGCCGTGGATACAACATTACCATTTTAAGAATATATCGTCAGCGGATTATTTACATGTATTTGAACCTAATAATGTATATGCCGCAGCGGGAAGTCGTATTGGTATGGTTCCATTATTTGAAGGTATTGTAAATTATGATGATATCATCCGGGAAGTGAGAGGTACTGATTATTTTGCTTCGCTAGAATGGTTTGGACACAATGCGAAAGATATATTAAAAGAAGAAATGAAAGTATTAACAGGTAGAACATTAGAGGTAGTAACTTCGTAATATAAAATGATAAAAGAGTCTCTATTTAGAGTCTCTTTTTTTATAGTTGAAAATAACCAAAAATTACCATGTATTTAATTTCGAATTTAACACAATTTATATATAAATAAGGAGGTGATCGGTAATGGCTAGAAATCGTAACGCTAATCAATTGGCATCACATGGAGCACAAGCAGCTCTAGATCAAATGAAATATGAAATTGCACAAGAGTTCGGTGTACAACTTGGAGCTGATACTTCTTCACGTGCAAACGGTTCTGTAGGCGGTGAAATTACAAAGCGCCTTGTAGCGATGGCAGAACAACAGCTTGGTGGCGGATATACTCGCTAAATGTAGAAGGTTATAGGAGAAAGGAAGGATTCTTCCTTTCTTTTTTATTTATTTTCAATTAATTGGTATGGATATATTGTGAACAGGATTCAAAGAATAGGAGTAAAGCTATATTTTATCCAATTTCTTTTGTTGTAAATGGAATGTAGTAAAGATGAAATAGCCCTGGTGGAATGTGAACATAATTTCCAGCAGGGCTATTATATGGTAAGAAATATATGATGAAAGGTTCCGAAATCAGCATGTTAAAAAAAGAAAACTGTTGTTTAATTGCACTTGCATCAGTTCCACTTGTTATGACGTTAGGTAATTCAATGCTTATTCCAATCCTGCCAACCATTGAAAAGAAATTACATATTTCATCTTTCCAAGTATCCATGATTATTACAATTTATTCTATCATTGCAATTATCCTAATACCGATTGCTGGTTATTTATCAGATAGATGGGGTAGAAAGATGGTAATGGTTCCAAGTTTATTAATTGCAGCGATTGGAGGAGCGATAACGGGATGGGTATCATGGAAAGTTGATAACCCTTACGTTTGGATTCTTATCGGAAGAGCAATTCAAGGGATAGGTGCTGCTGGTGCTATGCCAGTCGTCATACCGTGTGTAGGTGATTTATACAAAGATGAAAAACAGGTTAGTGCAGGCTTAGGAATCATTGAGACGTCAAATACATTTGGGAAAGTATTAAGTCCCATATTAGGATCAGCTCTTGCGGCGATTGTATGGTTCTTACCATTTTGGGCAATTCCAGTTTTATGTGTAATATCGATTGTTTTATTATTGGTGCTAGTAAAGGCGAAGAAACAAGAAGAAGCAGTCCCGCCATTGAAAGAATTTATTCAATCTATCATCTCAACGTTTCGAGAAAAGGGGAGATGGTTAATTGCCATTTTTATATTAGGTGCAATTATTATGCTTATTTTATTCGGAATTCTTTTTTATCTGTCAACTATACTGGAGTCGAAGTACGACATTCATGGTATATGGAAAGGGTGTGTACTCGCTATTCCTTTGCTTGTACTATCACTTAGCTCATATATGGCTGGTAAAAAAATTGGAGATAAACAAGATATTATGAAAAAGTGTATTTATATTGGATTTTTACTGGCTGCTATATCTGTCATTTTACCTTTATTTCTAAAAGGAATCTATTTGTTACTTCTTTGCCTCGTTATTATGGGGATAGGGATTGGTATCGCGTTACCATGTTTAGATGCTCTGATTACACAAGGAATTGAAAAAGAGCAGAGAGGGACAGTTACGTCATTTTATAGCTCGATGCGATTTATCGGTGTAGCAGCTGGACCACCCCTTTATTCTTTTTTTATGAAAGGGGCGGATCATGAAATATTTTATTTAACAAGCATCTTCGCCATTATTGGTGCCGTCATAGCGATCATTTGGATTAAACCAGCAAAAGATACAATGATGGTAAAACAGAAATCGGAACCGAATTCATAATTAGAAAGAGAATTGCGTGTTATATGATTAACATGCGGTTCTCTTTGTCTGCTATTGGTGGGCTAATAATCAGTGGGGAAACCCCACTGATTAAAGTTTTATGCTATTTAGTTAGGGGAAATAACTTGTATTAACATATAAAGCCCGACTCCCCATATGATTAGTCCTGAAAATTTATTTAATACCGTAATTGTTTTTCCTGTTGAATCTAATTCTTTTAGGGATTTTCCAGCTAAAGCTAAGCTAATAAACCAAATCCAAGAAACTATAATTGTTGCAAAAGTGAAAGCCCATTTTTCACTTCCTATGTATTGGATAGAGTTTGTTCCAATTACACCAATTGTGTCTAAAATTGCGTGTGGATTTAGTAATGAAACCGATGCTGCGAAAATAATTTGATTCTTTAAAGGCATACTTTTTTCTTGTTTTACATCATTTGCAGGGTCGCTTCTCCAAATAACCCAGCCCATATACATAAGAAAGAAAAATCCAATCAAGTACAAGGTGGTTGTTAACCAAGAAAAAGTTAGGAGCACAAGGGAGACACCCTGTATAGCAATTAAAATTAGCAACGTATCACATACAGATGCAGTTAATACTACAGGGGCTACTCTCCAAATATTTGGTTGGCTAGCACCTTGGTTAAAGACAAAAACATTTTGGACACCTAATGGAATAATAAGACCAAATGCAAGGATGATACCGTGAATAATTGCTTCATTCATCATATTACCTCCTACTTAATGTGATTAATTATGATAGTGTATATTGTATAAAAGAAAAGAAAGTTTGTATCCATCCATATGGTTGGATAGGTTACCAACCAAAAAAATGTGAGGTGATATGATGGAAAGGTTAGTTTGGAAACCTAATATGTTTTCGTCTATTCCATTATATAAACAAATAGAATCTTATATAAAAGAAAGAATTGTTAATGGGGAATGGACAGTTGGAACTAAATTACCTTCACAAAGAGATTTGGCGCATACGTTTGAAGTAAATCGAAGTACAATTGTAATGGCTTTCGATGAATTAGTAGCAAAAGGGTATATTGAGGGGAATGGCCGGAAGGGAACAATTGTTATAAATAATAGTGAGAGTACTGCCACATATGCACCCCCTCCTAACTGGCGGTCTTATGTGGAAACAGGGCTTCATTATCCAAATCTTCCTGCTGTACAAGAGATTAATCAAGCTGAATTTACTCCCAATGTAATTCGATTAGGAACAGGTGAGCTCGCGCCGAGTCTCTTACCTGAGAAAAAGATGAAGGAAATTATTAATAAAATTTTACAATCAAATGTTACACTTGGGTATGAGGAACCGAAAGGAAATCTTTATTTAAGAGAAAAAATTGCGGAATACTTAAAAGGGCATGGGGTATATGTATCTCCTGACTCTATTTTAATTGTTTCAGGGGCAATTCAAGCACTGCAACTTATTTCTATGGGGCTTCTTCCGAAAGGAGCGTCAATTTTATTAGAAAAACCATCATATTTATATTCGCTTAATGTATTTCAATCAGTAGGAATGCGTTTAATTGGAATACCAATGGATGAGAATGGTTTAAATGCATCGTATATTACGAAATATAAGAAGCAATTTAATGCATCTATTTTATATACAATCCCGTCTTTTCATAATCCGACGAACTTTAGTATGAATGCGAAGAAACGCATAGAAGTGATGGAAATCTGTAATGAAATTGGATTGCCTATTATAGAGGACGCAGTGTACCAAGACTTATGGTTTGATGAGCCTGTTTCAAAGCCTTTAAAAGCATATGATAAAAACGGAATTGTACTACATATAGGAAGTATGTCTAAAGTAATTAGTCCAGGATTAAGAATTGGATGGATTGTTGGATCTGAGCCAGTCATTCAAAGATTGGCAGACATAAAAATGCAAACAGATTATGGTTCAAGTTCTATATCCCAGCAAATTGCAGCGGAATGGTTTACAAATGGATTGTATGATGAACATTTACAGTTTGTAAGAATTAAATTGAAAAAGCGCAGAGATTTTATGTTACAAATGTTAGAGAAATATTGTCATGATATAGCAACATGGTATGAACCGACAGGTGGTTTTTATATTTGGTTACATATGAATGTACCCGTTTCAAACCGTAGCTTATTTGACAAAGCTTTGCAAGAAAAGATTTTATTAAATCCAGGTACTTTGTATGATAGAAGTGCAAACCAATTTTTGCGCCTATCATATTCATACGCAACGTTAGAAGAAATTGAAATAGGTATAAAAAAACTTGCACAACTAATGAAAATGTAAGAGGAGAAAATAATGAAACAATATGTAATTTGCCAAATTATCGATGGGGATAAATATTTAGCCGCTTATGCGGAGACGAAGCAGGATGCAATTGAAAAAGCAGAATTGTTAGGATTACGAACGGGAAATCGATACACAGTTATTACTGCTGAGGAAGCTGAAGGGTTAACTTACCCTTAAGCAACGTATAATAATTATACAAGAAGTAAATAAGCCTAGTAATATATGATATTACTAGGCTTATTTTTTGAAAGCGTTAAGTGTTCTCATATGAAAAATAATAGTATTATGAGTCAAGTTGCCGGAAATACCGATTTGTTTTTCGGTCCTGATTTCCGTTTCTATATTCATCAATATATTGTCTGAAGTTCCAAGATTGTACAAACTTATTTGCAGCGTTATAGCCAGAATTGTAAAGCCACTCTTTTTCTTCCTTTGTTAACTCAAAGTTTGTACTTGTAATGGATCCCGTTGGAATTGTAATCGTTCTTGCTTTAGATTCCTTGTCTAAATGACGTAAATCATGGGCTTGCATCATAGTTTTAAATAGTCCTTTGAACATGGAGATAGGTTCGTTATAGTGGGCAGGATCAGCTTGGATCGCATCTTTTACAAAATGAAACCCAAAAGTCGGCCAGCGAGGAGAGGTAGGTGAGTCGAAAATCCAAATTGGGTAATTGCTTAAAATCCCTCCATCAACCATATAACAAGGTTGCTTCCATTTTGGGGTTCTCCATTTCACGGGTTCAAAGAAGAAGGGGATTGTACTACTCATTCTTACAGCTTTAGCAATAGAGAAGCGATAATTTAAAAATCCATAGTTCGGCAAATCATCGGGGAAGACAACCATTTTACCATTACTTATATCAGAAGCGATAATTTTAAGCTTATTTAAATCAGGTAAATCTGTAAATAAGTGAACTCCTTTTTTTCGAAGTAATTCTTCAATCCATTCTTCTATAAAAATATTAGAGTAAATACCAAGAGTAGTCCATGCGCTTAATCCTTTACCGATAAACGGGAGTCTGTCAATAAAGGTTTTCTTCGTAAATTTATTATAATCAATATCAGTTATTATCGTTTTTAACTCTGAACAAGAGTATCCTGCTGCTAGGAGCGCTGCGATAATTGAACCAGCTGATGTTCCAGCTACACGCTCCCATTCATAGCCTTTTTCAGCTAACGCGCAAATTGCCCCTACATGCGCAATTCCGCGTACACCGCCTCCTTCAAAAACACCATCAATCTTCATCAATCATACTTCCTTTCGAATAAAAGATTTGAAAATGGCAAAAAAGCACGTATTGTACGTGCTTTTTTACAATAGTTTTTAAGTTTACTAGCAGCCGAATCCGCCGCCCCAACAGCTAGCTCCGATGATGATTAGAAGGATAAATAAAACGATTAATAAAGCGAAACCTCCATAACCACAACCACCGCAACTACCGCCGTAACCGTAACCACCGCCGTAGCCACCGCAACTATATCCGTAACCCATGTGGAATTCCTCCTTAAATTAAAAATAAAAATGAACGAGGGGAAAATGTACTGGAAGAAATAATGAACTATCGTGTTTGTAGGAACAATGTATACTATGCTTTTTAAAACTTGTTCGCGTATGAAGGATGAGCCCGTTTTTTTGAAGGCTTGTTGATTTTACGATAAATGGAGTATAATCTTTGTGCTATGATACAAATAAGTATGTAAATGTAAGGAGAATTTATGGATAAAAAAATTGAAGTATTAATTGATAAATATGGACTGTCACATTTAAAAGAGGAACTTATTAATACTGTATTTCCTTGTGTAAAAGTTGTGCCAAAGCAACAAGAAATGATTGCGATAGGTAGTTCGAAAATGGGGGGAGTTCCTGATTTACCGGATTCATTTGAATATCCAACATATAAAGGAAATCCGTTACAGTTTATCGCTCAATTTAATTTAAATGATTTACAAAATGTTGGTATGGAGCACAATCTTCCTAAGACAGGAATGTTATATTTCTTTAGTATTGAAAATTATTTTGAAGAAGATGTAAATCCAAACAAGGCCGGGCGTGTACTTTATTATGATATCCCTGTAGAGCATTTACGAAGAGTAGATGAAGTTCAGGGGGAATTTAACCAATGTGCAATTTCATTTGAATTAACGTATAAATTGCCAGAGCTTTTCATTGAAGATGAGGCTGATTCAGATCGTTTCTTGCAATTACTTGAAGAGCTAATTCCAGACAACTACGATAACCATCAAATGTTTGGTGAGCCATTCTCTGTACAAGATGAGGTATTGTACGAGACTGGACAATATATGAACATAGATCCGCAGCAAATGACGCTTTTATTCCAAATTGATTCAGATACTAAAAATTGTAATATGATGTGGGGAGATTTAGGGATGCTTTATTTCTGTATTGGAAATGAAGACTTAAAAAATCGACGTTTTGAAAATGCATGCTGCGTATTGCAAACTTGTTAATGAAAAAGGTTGTTCTTGTAAAAAGAACAACCTTTTTACAATGTTAAATATGCATAATCTCATATGACCTATACGAAAAAGTATTGTATACTCTGAAACTATACGATACTTTTTCGTATAGTTATAGAATGTAAGGAGTGACGAAATGGGAAAGACAAGTAAGTATATGACAGCTGCGCTGCTTTGTTCTACTATAGTAGTGGGAGGCTTACAAGCGTCATCTGTATCATATGCAGCTACGAATTCAACTGTAGCGACAGCACAATCAGATGCAAAGTTGTTAAATGATTTCAGAAAAGAATTAAAAAAACAGATTGATAATCGAGAAGAAAATATTACAATCACATATAAAACAAAAGATAGAAATGCTAGAAATATTATGGATCAATTGTATGGCGAGTTTAATAAAATTGTAGATGCTGATGAGTATGTAAAATATAATGTAGCGTCTACTAAGTATTCTATTAAAGGACTGCCCGGGAACTATACATTTACTCTGCAAGTGAAATACCGTGAATCAAAAGAACAAACACAATATGTAAAATCCCAGGTGAAATCGATTATAAGCTCAATTGTAAAACCGGGGATGGATGCACATGAAAAAGTAAAAGCTATTCATGATTACGTTGTAAAACATGTATCTTATGATACGTCGTATCAAGCGTATACAGCATATGAAGCGTTAGCGAATCGTTCTGCCGTTTGCCAAGGGTATACATTGTTAACATATGAGTTACTAAAAGAAGCTGGTATTCAAAATCATATTGTAACAGGTACAGGGAATGGACAAGCTCACGCATGGAATTTAGTGAACATTGATAACAAGTGGTACCACCTCGATACTACATTCGATGATCCAGTTCCGGATAAAGCTGGGCGTGTGACATATTCATATTTTAATATGTCAGACGAGCAGTTAAGTAAAGATCACGAATGGGATCGTAGCAAATATCCAGCAGCAACTACAAGTTACTTTGGTGAATTAACAAACAAAATAAAAGCTGGTAGTTCAAAAACTGCTGCATATGAACAAATGTTAAAAGAAACAAATTTAAAGTACTTGTCTGCACAATACGGAGCGGAAAATTACAATGAGTTTAAGAAAAAATTACAGCAACAATTTGCTTCCAAGCCAGAAAAAGTAGAAGTACGATATAAGCAGTCAATGGATGGAACAATGCAAGATATAAAGAAAGTACTAGATGAAATAACTTGGCCAAAAGGTGCAAAGCGTGTATCTTATCAAGTTGCGCCATATAGTGCAATGACAGGTTATTCGTTAGCGACAATTACATTTACGTATTAATGAAAAAGAGCATCTTTAAAAGGTGCTCTTTTTGCGTTTTATAATCATTATATTGACTGTTTTGAATTGTGTGATAAAATAATTGGAAATAGAGGATGTGAAAGCTGAATGAATTTGTTCGAAAATAATATATTTACATTGATATATAATTGTTTAGTAATCGGGCTTATCGTTTTGTTTTTCATATCATTTACTTTGTTTATTAGAATATCATTGCAAAACAGCGATAGAAGATGTATGAAAAGGGGAAGAGCATGGCTAATTATATAAAAGAATTACGTGAAAAGGTAGGGCACGACTGCGTTTTCTTAAACTTTGCAGGTGGTTGTGTGTTGAATGAACATGGAGAAGTATTACTGCAAAAAAGAGGTGATTTTAACGCTTGGGGATTTCCGGGCGGTGCAATGGAAATCGGAGAATCTGCCGCAGAAACTGCGATTCGAGAAATAAAAGAAGAAACAGGTTATGATGTAGAAATAAATGAGCTTATCGGGGTGTATACAAAATATTTTCAAACATATCCAAATGGAGACAGAGCCCAGTCAATTGTGATAGTTTTTTCATGCTCAATTACCGGAGGAGAGAAAAAAGTAGACGGTGATGAAACGTTGGATTTGAAGTTTTTCCCGTTAGATAAAATGCCTCCGTTATTTTGTAAACAACATGAAGATTGCTTGCAAGATTTATTGGAGAAAAGAGTAGGAGTATATCGCTAACATAAAAAAAGAAGCTAAAAGAGATTAGCTTCTTTTTTATGTTCTATTTCCACCAATCATCAAACATTGATGCTGGAACTTGTCTCTTATGTTCACTTACTGTGTAACGCTTCTCAATCTTTTCAGCAACGTCAGCTGGAACTGCTTTACCTTCTAAATAGTCATCTAGTTGATCATACGTAATACCTAACTCTGTTTCATCAGCTTGACCTGGTTTTTCATCTAATAAATCAGCTGTTGGCATTTTTAAGTAAAGTCGCTCGTCCGCATTTAGCTCTTGTAATAGAGCGCGTCCTTGGCGTTTCGTTAATCCCGTTAATGGTAATAGGTCTGCACCACCATCTCCGAATTTTGTAAAGAATCCTGTTACAGCTTCTGCAGCGTGATCTGTTCCGATAACAAGTAGTCCTTGTTGTCCGCCGATTGCGTATTGTGTAACCATGCGAATGCGTGCTTTTACGTTTCCTTTATTGAAATCTGTTAATGATTCACCTAATAAGTTTTCATATTGATTTGAGAAGGAATCAACAGTTGAAGCGATATCAAATGCAACAGATTGATCGGCTTGAATAAATTGTAATGCTAATTGTGCATCATCTTCATCTTTTTGCACTTTATAAGGAAGGCGTACAGCGATAAACGTTGCGTTCCCACCTTCATTACGAATTTCCTCAACTGCAAGCTGAGCTAAACGTCCAGCTAATGTAGAGTCTTGTCCACCACTAATTCCAAGTACAAATCCTTTCGCACCTGTTTTTTTCACATAATCTTTTAAGAAATCAACACGTTTACGGATTTCTGCTTTCGGATCAATTACAGGCTGAACATGTAATGCTTTCATAATCTGTTCTTGTAATGTCATTATGTTTCCTCCTATTCGTATTAAAGCGGTAAATAAATTTATATGTATATTGGTACATACTTCTATCCTTTATTATTTCGCAAAACTAACGAATATACAATAGGATGCGTGTATGAATATGAATGAAGTTATTATAAATAAACTGTTTTGTATAAGCAATTTTTTTAAACCTTTCAAAACTGTAAGGTTTTTGTCATTTGAATCGATGGAAGGTATTTCCGAATTTTACTAATATAAAAAAGCAAAGTTAGTAGAAGGGCGGAGAAGTAGTATGAACATTAGAGAACTTGCATTTCGAAATGTAACGCGAAATAGACGAACATATTCAGCATATTTTTTGAGTAGTGCATTTGCTATTATGGCCTTTTTTGTGTATTCATTTTTTGCGTTTCATCCGGCATTAAGTGCTGGACAATTAGGACGGTACGTATTCGTAAGTATGTCTTTTGCACAGTCTATTATTTACTTGTTTACATTTTTCTTCATTTTATATTCTATGGGAATGTTTTTAAAAACGAGAAAACGTGAGCTAGGGATATTAATGATGCTTGGAATGACGAAATATCAATTAAAGCGTCTTATCTTCTTTGAAAATATCATGATTGGAATAGGGGCAATTATTTTCGGGATTCTTTCAGGTATGCTGTTTTCAGGAGTACTAATTTTTGTAGCCCCAATAATATTAAAACTAGATATTTCCTTATCCTATTACATACCGATGAAAGCGATAGTTGTAACGAGTATTATATTTTTCATATTATTTATTATCATTTCCTTATTTAGTGCCGGTATGGTTCGTAAAAATAAAATTATGAAGTTGTTTAGAGGATCAGCAGAGGCGAAGCCAGAACCGAAAGCATCAATTATTTCTTCTATATTAGCAGTAGTATTGCTTAGTGTTGGGTATGTAGGCGCTCTTATGTCACATGGTGCAATGGTATTTATTATGATGATTCCTGTTACAACGGTAGTCACTATCGGTACGTATTTGCTGTACAAGCAGTTGAGCGTCTTTATTATTCGATTATGTAAAAAAAGTAAACGTTTCTATTGGACACAAACAAATATTATTACTTTGTCAGATTTAGCGTACCGTATGAGAGATAACGCAAGAATGTTCTTTATTGTAACGATTATTTCAACAGTAGCATTTTCAGCAATAGGTACATTGGTTGGATTTGCATCAATGACGAAAGAAATTATGGACAGACCAATTGCGTTTCATTACCACTCTAAGAAAGAAAATACTAGCGAAATACAGCATATACAAATGATTGACAAAGGATTAAAGAAATATAATATAGAAGCTTCAAAAATAAATGTTTCTACGAAAAAAACGGAGGAGCAGTCGTTAAGAAGCGCTACTTTTATAAAAGAATCGGATTATAAGGAATATGCAAAATTAATAGGAGAACCATTTAATACTGTATCAAATAAAGAGGCTTTATTTTTGTCAGTTGAAATACCTGGACCACCGATGAAAGAAAGAAAAGAAATCGCTTTACCTAATGTGAATGAACAGTTAAAAGTGAAAAAAGTTACTTCGTCTTCATTGAGTAAAATATTAAGAGGTAATGTTTATGTAATCTCTAATAATCAATATGATTCATTACAAGATGGATTTAAAGAAGAAAAAGATTATATGTATAAAACAAAAGGAACGAAAGATGAAATTGAGGTTGGTAAAGAGCTTACACATCAGATTAAGTCTTATCAAGAACATGCAACGTTTAGTGCAGAAGAGTACGATCAAAATCAAAGTTTACAAATTGCAGGACCCATTTTATTTGTAGGTTTCTTTATAGGTATTGTATTTTTTGTTTGTGCAGGAAGCTTCCTTTACTTCCGCTTATTTTCTGATTTGGAGGACGATACTCGTTTATTTGAAATGATTCGAAAAGTTGGATTGACGAGAGGCGAATTATCGAAAGTAGTCACAATCCGCTTAGCGCTTTTATTCTTCGTTCCAGTTGGAGTTGCAACATTACATGGGGCAGTAGCATTAACTGCGTTAGGACAAATGTTTGAGTACTCACTGTTTAAAGAGAATACGATTGTATTAAGTATTTTTGTAAGTATTCAAGTTTTGTATTTCGTCATTATACGAGCTCGTTATTTAAAACAATTGAAAGAAAGATTGAATATTCGTTAAATGTGTTTTTTTAACTTTTGTACTATATTTTCTAAAAAGAGTAAGGCATTACCAAATATATAGTGATAAAATGAAAATAGCGAGGTGAAAAAAATAATAGAGAGTAAGGGGGGGAGTAACATGAAAGCAACAGGAATTATTCGAAAAGTAGATGAATTGGGACGGATAGTTATTCCTAAAGAATTACGAGATGTATTAGGAATACAAATCAAATCACCACTTGAAATTTTTGTAGAAGAGGACAAAGTTATTTTACAAAAATATCAACCTTACAATGCTTGTCAAATAACAGGTGATGTTTCAGATCAAAATATTTCATTAGCAAATGGAAACATTACTGTTAGTATAGAAGGCGCAAAACATGTAATAAAAGAAATTGAGCAGTTTTTGAAAAAGAGTGAGATTTAGTCTTAATTTATCCCGCTATTTGTGGGCAATAAAACTCCCACCTCAAAACTCGGCTGAAGCAAAGAAGTTAGGTGGAAGCCCTGCTGCCTGTAAACGCCCGATTGGTGAGGGCTAATAATCAGTGGGGGATGAACCCCCCCACTGATTATAGTTTCACTTTATATTATTCTATTGAAAAACTGAAAAAGAAAAGGACCATTTAATGGGTCCTTTTCTTTTGTTTATTGAGAAATATTTGAGAGGAAGGGAAATGGGACGAATAAAACGAATATTAAATTTAAACGTATTCAATGGTGGTCTGAAATGAAAATAATACATTTTCAGGAGGGATTACGATGAATAGTAGTACAGCGAATAAACAAAAAGGTATACAATTAATTCCGTTTACTGTCAATAAGGTGGTTGAACAAGTAAATGAAATTCCACCAGGTGTACAACTGATTCATGCTCCGCAAGTATGGGAAAAGAGCGCGAAAGGGAAAGACATTGTCGTTGCCGTTTTAGATACAGGTTGTGATATAAATCATGTGGATTTAAAAGATCGTATTATTGGTGGTAGAAATTTCACGAAAGATTATGAAGGAGATCCTAAAGTTTATCTTGATAATAATGGGCATGGTACTCATGTAGCGGGGACGATTGTAGCGACTGAAAATGGTGTCGGTGTTTTAGGAGTCGCACCACTTGCTAAAATGTTAGTGTTAAAAGTATTAGCAGGAGACGGTTCTGGAAGTTATGAGCAAATTATTGAGGCCATTCATTATGCTGTAAATTGGAGAGGACCGAATAAAGAGAAAGTGAGAATTATTTCAATGTCACTTGGGGGTCCACAAGATGTACCAGAGTTACATGAAGCTATTCAAAATGCGGTAAAACAAGACGTACTTGTCGTATGTGCTGCTGGAAATGATGGGGATTGTAACGATGATACGGAAGAATTAGATTTTCCAGGTGCTTATTCTGAAGTAATCGAAGTAGGTGCTGTTAATTTAGAGCGGAAAATTTCATGCTTTAGTAATTCAAATCAAGAAATTGATTTAGTAGCGCCGGGTGATGAAATACTGTCTACGTATCCAGAGGGGAAATATGCAGTATTAAGTGGTACTTCAATGGCGACGCCGCATGTTGCTGGGGCGTTAGCACTTCTCATTAAGCAGTGTGAGAGAGAGTACGGTAGAAAATTATCAGAGCCGGAAATATACGCGCAACTTATAAAAAGGACTGTACCTTTAGGATATGAACGTACATCTGAAGGGAATGGATTAATAGATTTATTAAAAGAATAGTAATTACTAAAAAACATCTCATATTTATATGAGATGTTTTTTTAGTATGGTTCTGTCGCATGTATTACAACATCTAATAAACCAGGGAATCTAGTATTTAAATCTTCTTCACGAATTGAAATGAAACGTTGTGTTCCTTCAAGGCGTGTGTACATAACACCTGATTCACGTAAAACCTTGAAATGATGAGATAAAGTTGATTTCGCGATAGGGATGTTTAATGAACCACAAGATTGCTCATTTTTCTCAAGTAACATATTTACAATTTGTAAACGGATTTGATCGCTAAGTGCATATAAGACTGAAGAGAATTGAATTTCCTCTCGGTTCGGATGATAGAGTGTACGCATTTTTTCACCTGCTTGTATAAGTTAAGATATTTGCACTATAACATACAAAGTGGTATATTTCTATCGTTCGATTATATTCGAACAATAGAAATATAGGGGGATAAAAAATGAAGTATACAAAATTGCAAAAGGCAGGAATAAATATTTCTAAGTTGGGGTTAGGAACGAATGCAGTAGGGGGACACAATTTATACGCTGATGTGAATGAGGAAGAAGGAAAGCGATTAATAGAAGAAGCTATTCAGCAAGGTATTACATTTTTTGATACAGCGGATTCATACGGTTTCGGTAGATCAGAGGAATTGGTAGGAGAAGTAATAAAAGAGAAACGCCACGAATTTGTACTTGCTACAAAAGGTGGAATACAGTCGCTATTAAATGGAGAGGTTCATATTAATAATGAACCAAGCTATTTAAGAAATGCTGTGGAAAATAGTTTAAGAAGATTACAGACAGATTATATTGATTTATATTATTTACATTTTACAAACCCTGAAACAAGTTACATAGATTCAATTGGAGGGCTTACCCGTTTAAAAGAAGAAGGGAAAATTCGTTCAATTGGGATTTCAAATGTAAGTGTAGAACAATTAAAAAAAGCAAATCGATATGGAGATATAGATGTTGTACAAGCGCCTTACAATATGTTAGATCGCACTGCTGGGGAAGAATTATTGCCGTATTGTATTGAAGCAGGTATTTCATTTATTCCGTATGGACCACTTGCTTTCGGAATATTAGGTGGTAAATATACAGAAGATTCGAAATTGAATGAAGGCGATTGGCGCCAAAGTGTAAATCTATTTGAAGAAAATACATATAAGAGTAACTTTAAGAAAGTGGAAAAGTTAAAAGACTTAGCTAAAGAAAATAATATTGAAGTATCTCACTTAGCGTTAGCATGGTTATTAAATAAAGAAGGAATTGATACTGTTATTCCTGGCGGGAAGCGAGCAGCGCAAATAAGAGAAAGTGTTAGAGCAGTGGACGTTTTATTGAATGAACAGGATATGAAACAAATTGAATCTATATTAGAAGATTAGTTGAAAAGAGGGATAGTACCCTCTTTTTATATAAAGGAGAAGGTTTAAATGAAAAGAGTGCTAGCTGTATTCTTTACGATAATGTTTATGATCGGTACAGGTACTTTCTTAATTTCACCACTTTTGCCGACATTACAACAGGTGTATCATGTTTCAACTGAGTTGTCAGGGTGGATGGTAAGCTCATATGCTTTAGGATACGCTGGATTTGTACTTATCGCTGGTCCTATATCAGATGGATTAAACAGAAAAAAAGTAATGATACTAGGTATGATTTTTTTCGCAATTAGTACGTTTTTGTGCGGAATTGCACCTAGTTTTTTATGGATGCTGATTTTTCGATTTTTAGCAGGTGTAAGTGCAGCGTTTGTATCTCCGCAAGTGTGGGCATCTATTCCACTACTTATAGAGAAGAAGCAAATTGTGAAAGCAATTGGGATTGCAACAGCGGGATTATCAGTCGCTCAAATTCTTGGACTGCCAATTGGGGCCTATTTAGCAACGATACATTATACAACGCCATTCTTTGTCATTGGCATCCTGTCAGCATTACTTGTTATTTCTATTGGTGTTTTTATACCAGAAATAAAGCCTGTTCAAACAGAGGATAATAAACAATCAATCTTACGGCGTTATAAACAATTACTTAGAGATTCAAAGGTTCCACTCTCTTATTTTGCATATTTTATTTTTCAAACTGGTAATTTCGCAGCATTCTCATTCTTTGGTGTATGGCTTGCAGTTCAATTCGGTTTACAGGTTAATGAAGTAGGAACAGCTATGATTATATTGGGATTAGGAAATTTGACCGGTAATATTTTTGGTCCTAGAATTGTAAACAAAATCGGTTATAACATTTCTTTTTATGGTGGAATTATATTTACAGCAGTGCTATATGTAATACTTCCTCATTTAAATAACATTATATTTGTTGAATTATTCTTCTTTATTTTATTTTTTGTGACAGGAATTTTGTTTGTATTGATGATGGGACGCTTACAAAACATGTCTAGTGTAGCAAGAGGAACAGGAGCTGCTCTTGCTAATGCTTCTATGTACATTGGCCAAATGATTGGAGCGGCAGTAGCTGGAGTATTATTTGCTACGTCTCATAGTTTTGTTTTAGTAGGATGTTTTACAGCGCTACTGTATATTATTGCGTTATTCTTTTTTAGAAAAAGTGAAAAGCTTGCTGAAGAAAATAAAAAAGGACTTGCATCATAAAAGTGTTGCAAACGAAAAGCACTGTTTTAGGGATAAGTCTAAAACAGTGCTTTTCGTTTTGATTGAATAGTTGCTGCATTTTCATCATGTATGCCTGCATCTTTAATAATTCGCTTTTTTACTTTATTTAATAGATGGTCTACTGCTTCACCAAAATGGTTAGCTTCGCTTTTTGTGCGGGCTTCTCGTAAACATTTATAGTTTTCTAGCAGTTCCTCTTTTTCGGAGTTTGTTAAGAAATCTTCTATTTTCTTTTTTGTCATACGAAACACCCTTTCTTCTGACAAACGACGCAATAGAAAATATTTATTTTTCATTATAACAATAATTTTTAAAGAAAGTATAGATTAACGTCGTAATAGTTTGTCAATTTCTTGAATTTTCTCATCAGCTTTCCCAATTTGCGTGTTTTTAGCCTGTTCACCACCTAAGGCTTGATGAAGTAAAAATGTTTGACCTGAAATGGCAGTTACAATAGATACTTTTATAATTTCTTTTATTGTGGTGACATCGAATAAAACGAGTCCAAGAAGTGCAGCTAGGCAACCGGTCAATATATCGGTTAAAAACCCAAAGTGGAAAAACGTTTTTAAACGGCGTGGAAGCAATAACTTGCCTTGGTTATTGATCAGATGGGAAACGAAGCCAGTAATGCCACCAACTAGAACAGCAGTTAGCCATTGATACATTTCCATCGAATCCACTCCTTTTAGTGAATAAGATTCGATTTTTTCATATTGATTCCTTTTAATATTTCATATAAGCATATTGAGAAAGTTTGTTTAGGTATATTCCTTATTCAATTTAATTATAACAGAAAATTTCGATATATTTCAGTCTATTATATGAACAACTTTTACAATAATATGAATGCAGAAAGGGGTGCGTGATATGAATATAGATTATCGAGTAAGAAGTGTAGATGGTTATACAAAAAATATAGGTGAATTAGTAAGTATGCTGGAGCATACGAGGGCGGTAACATTACAGGAAATAGAAAATCTATCAGTTGAGCAATTAGATTTAATTATGCCAAGTGGTGGAAATTCAATTGGAGCTTTATTAAAGCATATAGCAGCTATAGAAAAAGTCCATCAGCTTATTTCATTTCAAAATCGTGACTTCACAAAAGAAGAATTAGAAGTATGGGAAGATGCACTGTATTTAGGAGAAGCGGGGAGAACGATTCGTGGTCATGAAATACAGTATTATGTACAACTTTTGCAAAAAGTGCGAGAAGAAACACTGAAGTGTTTGAGTGAACAGGATGACGAATGGCTAATGTCAGAAAGAAAGTGGCCTAATGGCGTAGCGTATAATCAGCACTACCTTTGGTTTCATGTGCTAGAAGATGAAATTAGTCATCGCGGCCAAATTAAAATGCTAAAAAACAAGTTGTTTGAAAATTACGTTAAATAAGGTAGCTTTTTAATAAGATATTCCATATAATGAGAGTAATTAAAATTAGAACGGGGTGATGTATTATGGCGAAATTAATTTATATGAATAATAAACCAAATACAAAGGTGGACGGAAAGGGCGATACTCTATAAGTGAGCGCACAATCCTTCCACTAAGTTCAAACTAGGGAGGATATCAATTTGGATCAAAATATTTTAGAATCGTTCGGATGGGATTCTTTTTTTGAGGAACAAGCTGTAGAGAACTATGAAGTAGGACGTATTTTACTTGAGCATAAGCATATATATCGGATTATTTGTACTGATGGTGAATATGTAGCGGAACTGTCTGGAAAGTTTCGTCATGAAGCGTTAACGAAAGGGGATTATCCGGCAGTTGGTGATTGGGTGTATATAAAGAAAATAGAAGGAGAGCGAAAGGCAATTATTCATCGTATTTTTCCAAGGAGAAGCTCTTTTTCTAGACAAGAGGCTGGCTACCGAACAGAGGAACAGATTATAGCTACGAATGTGGATTATCTTTTTTTAGTAAATGCTCTTAACCATGATTTCAACGTAAGAAGGATGGAACGTTATTTGCTATTGGCTTATGAGAGTGGTGCAATGCCTATTATTGTTTTAACGAAGAGTAGTTTATGTGAAGATGTGGAACAAAAAATTGCAGAAACTGAAGCAGTAGCAATCGGTGTTCCTGTATTTGTTGTTGATAGCTTAGCGTACGTCGGAATAGAATCATTGCAACAATTTGTTTCACCAGGAAAAACCATTGCCTTAGTTGGATCTTCAGGTGCAGGGAAATCTACTTTGTTAAATGCATTAACAGGAACAGTTGTAGCAAAAACCGGAGATATACGTGAAGAAGATAGTAAAGGGAGACATACGACAACTCACCGTGAATTATTCCAATTACCAAGTGGTGGTTTAGTAATTGATACTCCTGGTATGAGAGAACTTCAGCTTTGGGAAGGAAGCGGGGCAATCCAAACTACATTTTCTGATATTGAAGATCTTGCACATACTTGCCGCTTTCGAGATTGTAAACATGACGGTGAACCAGGATGTGCAGTGCGAAGTGCTATAGATAACGGAAGTATACCTGTAGAGCGCTTGCTAAGCTATAAAAAGCTGCAAAGAGAATTGGCATATGTTATGAGAAAACAAAACATTACTCTGGCAAGAGCGGAACGAGATAGATGGAAAAAGATTTCTAAACAACATAAAAAAATATAAAAAACCAAAAGGCTTGTTCCTTTGGTTTTTTGTATTTGTAAATTTTATATTAATATTATTCATATATATAGACGAATGGAATTAATTTGTTTAAACTTTACAAAGTGTTCATCAAAACAAGTTATAAAAATAGTAACTAAGGAATGGGATATATTCAAAATTAGCTCATTTAATCTTTAGAGCTTAATATTGAAATGCAGGAGGTTTATAATGCGTAAACTAGTAAGTTGGTTTAGAGATATGAAAGTAGCAAAAAAGCTATTAATTTCATTTTTTGTTATATTAATTGCGGCAGTCTCTATTATTGGGGGCATGTCGTATCAAACAGCTAAAAAGAATTTTGAATCACAAATTATGAGTAGTGCTCAGGATAATATAAAAATATTGGATAATTTAATCAATCAAATGATTGAAGCGAAATTCAACGATGTAAATAATTTTGCACGAGTGATTCATACTGATATGTATCAAGGGGATAAACAGGATGAACTAAGAAAAACATTATCTCAATATATTAGCTTGAACAAAGATGTAGAACAAGTGTATGTTGCCGGAAACGATAAAAAATTTGTACAAGAACCAAAAATACAAATGGAAACAGATTATGATCCAACAGCGCGTTCTTGGTATAAAGATGCAGTGAATAAGCAAGGTGGAATTGTTGTCACTGAACCATATAAGGCACAAGGAAATGGGCATACTGTCGTAACAATCGCAAAACAAACTGAAGATAAAAATGGTGTTGTTGCAGTAGATTTAAATTTAGATAATTTATTAAAAACAACAAAGTTAATCAATATTGGTAAAAAAGGCTATGCTTTCATTTTAGATGGGAACAAAAAAATAATTGCTCACCCTCAAGAAAAACCAGGTGACAAGGCAGATGATTCTTGGGCAAAGAAAATATACGAAGATAACCATGGCACTTTTTCATACACTTATAGTGGTAGTGACAAGAAAATGGTATTTGCCACAAACTTAAAAACAGGCTGGAAAATTTCTGGGACGATGTACTCAAATGAAGTAGTTGAGGCTGCTCAACCTGTATTTTATAATATGTTAATTGTAATGTTTATTTCATTAGTTGTAGGTGGAGTGCTTATTTATTTCGTGACACTTTCTATTACCAAACCTTTAAAACAATTAGTTGTCACTTCTAAAGAAATAAGCGAAGGGGACTTAACTCAAATGATTCAAATACATTCAAATGATGAAATTGGACAACTTGCGAAAGGTTTTAATGAGATGACTCATTCACTACGTACATTAATCGGAAGAATTAATACTTCAGCAGGGCATGTTGCAGCTGCATCTGAAGAGTTAACAGCAAGTGTGAGACAAGCGAGTGAAGCGACTGAACAAATTACATCAGCAATGGATGAAATATCAAGTGGTGCAACGACGCAAACAGCAAGCGTAGAAAATGGTGCTATGTTACTGTTTGGTGTAACAGAAGGGATTCAGCATGTAGCAAATAGTTCATCATCTATTAATACTGCTTCTGCTCATGCACGTGAAAAAGCAGAAGATGGCGGAAAACTAGTAGGAAAAACAGTAAATCAAATGCAGTCTATTGCGGCGTCTGTTTCGCAATCAGATGCAGTTATTCAGTTATTAAATAATAAATCAAAGCAAATTGGTGATATTTTAGAAGTAATTCAAAATATTGCAGATCAAACCAACCTGCTAGCATTAAATGCAGCAATTGAGGCTGCAAGAGCTGGCGAGCATGGAAGAGGCTTTGCAATTGTTGCTGATGAAGTACGAAAATTAGCAGAACAATCTAGCGTATCATCGAGTGAAATTAGTAAATTAATTTGTGAAATACAAGATGATATGAGTAAAACAGTAAAATCTATGAATAATGTAAATGAAGAAGTTCAATCTGGACTTGTTATTGCAAATGAAACAAAACAAAATTTCACTGAGATTTTACAATCTACAAATGAAATTGCTGATCAAATTAAAACGATGGTTGAAACGGCTAATGGAATGTCAAAAGGTGCAAATGAAGTATCTATTTCAGTTGGCCAAATTGCAATGACAGCACAAAATAACGCGACGAGTACACAAGGTGTTGCGGCGTCAGCTGAGGAGCAGTTAGCTTCTATGGAAGAAATTAGTTCTGCGGCGGGTACACTATCTCAAATGGCTGAAGAGTTACAAGTATTAATTGAAAGATTTAAAGTGTAAATAGAAAGGGCTGCTTCAAATAGTATTACTGCTATTAGAGGCAGTCCTTTTAGTTAATAGCCTGTGGGGAACGGGGGGATTCAATAATTAAAGCTTTATTTTAATTAATATTTGTCGAAAAATAGAGGGATTTGTTAAGTTTGTGTATAATGAATATTGTATAGATTACATATAAAGGAGATTATTATGGGAGTGTATTGGGGAACGAAAAGGCATTCTTGGCTTAGTTATGTCTCGTTTTGGTTAAGTATTTTATTCTTTGCTGTTTTTGTAATTGAAGTGTTTGTATTTAAAACACTTTCAAATAGTTCATTACAAATCGTTAAATATTTTTATTTTATATTTGTCCCATTAAATATCATTCTTAGTTTGAGATTATTATCAAAGAAGAATGAAAAGAAAATATTACCGATTTTTAGTTTAATTGTCTCGCTATTATTTGCCAGTTTAATTATAGTATTAGCATTAGTAGCCGCAGGAAAAGTCTTTTGAGGAGAGTGATAAAAATCACTCTTCTTTTGTGTGGAATTTTTAGATTTATAAGTAGTGTGAAGGAAATATGGAGAGTGATAAGTTATAAGTAAAGGGACGTACTAGTGAGTAGAAAATGAATCAAAAATACTATATGTTTTGTATGTGTTTATAAAGCAAATGAATGCGGTAAGATTCGTGAAATATGGTACAATATACATGGATAGTGATAGAGATAAAGGGTATATAAAATACTCATCGTTTTTTAGTAAGAGAGGGGTTATCTTATGCTATACGAGGATTTGATGACATTATTCCAAGCTGCTCCGATAGAATTGGATAGAGGCGGCTGGAAATATATAATCCAGGAACAAAATGATAATTATGAAATTGTTGATGAAATGTTAAAAAAGCAAATGAATGTTGAATTGTATTTTAATGAATATGATGAGGTGAAAATCACTTTATATAAAGATGGAAGCCCCATTACTACAATGCAAAGAATTGCTATTTCAAAAGTTGAGTTAGATGAAGAGGAAGAAGGCATTCAATTTGTATTAGAACGTATGCCAAGTCGAATGATTCGTTTGCAATTAAAGCCATATCTTGCAGTAGAAATGGGACCGTATTGGGAAGTATGTGAAGAGTGTGAATGAACATGAAAAAGCATCCGTATAAACGGATGCTTTTTCATGTTTTTTGAAGTTGTTTAAAAGCGATAATCGGTAGTAAAATGATGCTTACCCAACCGATAATTGGATATAGAATATGAAGTAATTGGCTATATCCGATGTAACTAAAGCAATAACTAATTAGTAATATGAAGTAAATAATGTTATGACTTTTCCATCCTGTAATGGATTGCATTTGTTTTGTCATTCCGAAAATATTCCCAACTAATGTTGTGAACACTTCACCAAAAATAATAAGAACAAAGAAAAAGTGGAAAGTGGCATTAAATCTTCTTACAACTTCAGCCATCGGGATGTTGTATTGATAAAATTGTTCAACTGATAATATTGCTAAATGGCTACATAATAAAATGAAGCAAAGCCCTGCGCCTCCTAAAATCCCCCCCCACAAAATAGCTTTTCGGTCTTTTACTTCACTGGCTAATGGGACGAGAACACTTTGGGCGAGTGAAAGATTTAATGCAACATATGTAATCGGGCTAGTAATCCATTTCATATTCCAACTTTCTGTAGGAATGGTGTTAATAAGAGGAGTTGTACCATGAATAAAGGTTGTGATAGCAAGACCGATAATAAAAATCATCATTATAGGTACGACAAGTGTATTTACTTCAAAAACACCTTGTAATCCCCGACTCCCAATAATGAGACAGGCGATGACTGTGATGAAAATACCAAGTTGTCTCGGGAGGCGGAGTTGTTCTTCAAATACTGCCCCGGCCCCTGATAACATAACGCTTGTTACACCAAATAATACGAGTAATAGTAATGTGTTTACGACATTTCCAAATACATCCCCAAATAAATATTTGTTAAATTCTTGAGCTGAAAATGCCCCTATTTGTGATGAAAGCAACATCATCTTTGTGCCGAGCCAAATAAAAAAAAATCCACTTATACATATGCCAATGGTTCCGTAAAATCCGTTCACTGTAAAAAATTCAACAATTTCTCGTCCAGTAGCAAATCCAGCTCCAACGACAGTTCCGATATAAGTAGCAGCGACTTTCTTTGCTACTTGCCATTGTTGATTGTCCATGTTATCCCTCTTTCTTCTATGATGAGCTTGACTTACTATTATGCATATGTGTGAGCTTGGACAATTAGACATATGAAGTAGCTGAAAGAATACATGAATTATATGATATTAGGGAAATATTAAGGTTGTTAAAACTTTGTTACATATAAGCTGTTCATTCAAAAGAGTAGGAAATGTATGGTAAAATGTAATTAGGTTATTAAAAGATAATAATTATAAAAATGCTAAGAGGAGTGGATTGTATGAGTACGAAAACAAATGTTGTTGAAGTATTAAACAAGCAGGTAGCAAACTGGAATGTGTTATATGTGAAATTGCATAATTATCACTGGTATGTGACAGGACCACACTTCTTTACATTACATGAGAAATTTGAAGAGTTTTATAATGAAGCAGGGACTTACATTGATGAGTTAGCGGAACGTATTTTAGCGCTAGAAGGAAAACCGTTAGCGACAATGAAAGAATATCTAGCAACTTCTACTGTGAGTGAAGGGACAAGCAAAGAGTCTGCAGAAGAAATGGTACAAACTTTAGTAAATGATTTTTCTGCACTCATTCAAGAATTGAAAGAAGGTATGGAAGTAGCGGGTGAAGCTGGTGATGAAACATCTGCTGATATGCTATTAGCAATTCATACGACATTAGAACAACATGTGTGGATGTTAAGTGCATTCTTAAAATAAACATAAATGGATTAAAGAAAAACTCTATTGAAAAATTCTTTCAATAGAGTTTTTTATGATTTTTCAGTTTCCTTTTATGCTATAATATAGTAAAAAGGAGGCGATGCGATGTTTCGCTTTTTCAGAACTGGAAAAGAAGAGCGGGAAATTACGAAAGACGAATTAGAACAAGCGATGGCTAAGTTTCTAGAAACGAATGCTAATATCGTTTATACAGTATTAGTAAATGATGATTACACAGTAAATTATGATTTATTAAAGCCCTATTTACCTGCATTTCCAACCAATTTTTTTCTTATTACGAAGGAAACGCTTGAGGTATTTGAGCATACAGAAGAAAATTTAAACCTAGTTAAAGAAATTGATATCGTACAAAAAGCCGTCGATCAATATGTAACAGAAAAAGAAATGTTCCCAATTATTGAAGATAGCGAAGATCGCCTCATATGTGGAATAAAGCTAGGACCATATTTAAATCGTATATTAAAAAGAAATTTATATATTTCAGAAAAGCATTATTTAGTTTCAAGTAAACCAGATAAGAAAAAAAAGAATACCGGGTAGATGTTATGAGAACAACAATAATATATTGTTGTCTTTTTTTTGTTTTAAAATATTGATTTTTCAGTCTATTTAATTTTATACTATAACTAGTGGATAGGAAGGAGTGGTGTATTGTGCGTATACATACATTAGTTATTAAATATCATTCTGAAAATCAGGTATTGTTAAGTTGAATTGTAGAATTTTACTACTTATACCGTGACCCTAGAATGATAGGAAGATTGGAGAAAAAATTTTTATAAAAGGTTACGGGGGATTTCTATATGAAAAATAGTATGACTTATATTCAATTATTAAATGAAACGCTAGATTGTTATGCAAAAAAAGGAAGTTTTGAAGCATATTCTTATATAATGGAGCATGCTAAAGGTGTAGTGGGTAATGAAGCACAAATATATAACTTTAAATATGCGCTAGCAAGTGCAGCAGGACTTGAAGAAGAAGCGTTGCATTTAATGAAGAAAGCAATTATAGAAAATGAGTTTTGGTACGGACGTGAGTATTTAATTTCCGATGATGATTTAAAACCATTACATAAATTTGAAGAGTTTCATAGAATGGTTCAATTATGTAAAGAAAGAGAAGAATTAGCAAAGAAATCGGAACAAGCAGACCTGAAATATAAATACAGCAAACAAAATGAAAATCTACTAATCACACTGCATGGGGATCAAGAAAATATACAAATAATAGAACCATATTGGAACTCTGTAATGGAACAAGGTTTTATGCTGGCATTGCCTCAATCTTCCCAAATTCAATTTTCAGATGGATATGTTTGGGATAGTATCGAAAGAGGAAGAGAAGAGTTAAAAGAACATTACAATAAGATTAAAGCGAATAAAACATTTGGAAATATTATTATTGGTGGCTTTTCTGCTGGGGCAAGAGTAGCGTTACATTCCATGTTACAAGGTGAAATAGAAGTGAACGGTTTTATTTTTGTGGCACCGTGGCTCCCGGAAATGGAAGAATGGGAAGAAATGATTGGAATATTACATGATAAAAGCATAAAAGGATATATAATATGTGGGGATCAAGATGAAGATTGTTTCGAATGTACACAGCAATTTGTAAAGTTATTAAAGGATAAAAATATAGAACATAAGTATAAAGTTGTGCCTAACTTAAATCATGATTATCCTGAGAATTTTGAGGAGTTATTAAAAGAAGCTATTGAATATATAGGAAGCAAAAACAATTGATTGGTAGTAAGAAAGGGAGATGCATCATATGTGATGCATCTCCTTTTCGTTATTATAAATTAAAAGCGTCTGCCAATAGGCGATAAGAGTTTAATTTATCTTCAAATTGATGAGTGATTGTGACAATCATAAACTCTTCAGCATTGTATGCTTTGCTTAAGTTTAATATTTTTTCTTTTACAGAAGACGGATCGCCGACGATCATACGTTGACGATTTTCTTTAATACGAAATAGGTCATAAGCACTATACGAATAATTTTGAGCAGTTTCGATAGAAGGGGTTCCAGTAGTCCGTTTTCCTTGTTCTAATAGTAAAATCGATAAATCAAGGCTTGATGCTATATTCTCCGCTTCTTCGTTTGTTTCTCCGCAAATAACAAAAATAGAGACGATTGATTTTGGTTTATCACCTAAATAGGAAGGTTGGAATTGCTCTTGATAGGCTTTCATTACTTCAGGGCCACCGTATCCGTTAATGAACTGTGCAAATGCAAAAGAAGCGCCTTGCTTTGCGGCAATCATTGCACTTTCCCCGCTAGAACCGAGCATCCACATTTCAGGAGATGTTGTGATAACTGGAGTAGCCTTTAAATTTGCATAATGATGGTTTTCTGGTACTTGATCATGTAAGTACATAGCAACATCTGCAATTTGTTCTGGATATTGATCAAGTGAGACCATTTTACCTTCTTGAAGTGCGCGAGTTGCTATCGGCATACCACCAGGCGCTCTACCAACACCAAGGTCAATACGGTTTGGATAAAGTGCCTCTAACACGCGGAAATTCTCGGCAACTTTATATGGACTATAGTGTGGCAACATAACACCACCCGAACCAACTCTAATACGATTCGTTTTTGCTGCAATATGTGAAATGAGTATTTCTGGACTTGAGCCTGCTAGGCTTACAGAATTATGGTGCTCGGATACCCAAAAACGTGTAAATCCTAGTTTTTCAACTTCTTGTGCAAGTGTTACTGTATGTGAAAAAGCTTCAGTTGCTGTGCTGCCATCAGAAATAGGTGATTGGTCTAATACACTTAATTTGATCATAGAATATACCTCTCAATCTTAATGTACATTCTATTATATATTTACTTACGAAAAATGCGTAATGAAATGCTCACACAAAAAAGAGGATGATAATATAGCCACTTTTAACGAGAAAACCCTCGTTCATAATGATTCATTTCGACTAAGTTTAATATATATTCGTAGTTATCAATCTCAAGTTTTATTTGTTCACGCTCTTTTTCAGATAATTTCATATTACTAAGTTTTTTGCATAGGTGTTGTTTCTTTAATTCTAGATGTTTTTTTGTAGCGTGGTAATCATAAGTCTGTTTCATTTTCAACCACTCCTTCGTTGCAGTTGCTATATTATACGAAGCATAAAGAAATGTGAGATCTGTCTCTTATGTACTTTTAGTGAATATTCAAATTGCAATGGTGTTATGTTTATGGGGATTTATGAATAAAATGCACTAAACCACTAACGCGCATTTTATGAAGTAAGGGGTGGAATTGTGCAGAAAGACTTAATGTATAACACTGAGATGGATGAAACGTTACAAGTTATAAATAAGGGATTGAATAAGACGACACGTCCGAAACAAATTATTGTAGTAGGGGCAGGCATGGCTGGATTAGTTTCGGCATCTTTATTAAAGGCTGCAGGAAATGAAGTGAAGATTTTTGAAGCAAACAATCGTGTAGGCGGCCGCATAGAGACAGTTAGAATGGAAGATACCGGATTATATTTAGATGTTGGAGCGATGAGAATTCCATATTCGCACACGTTAACGATGGCATATATAAGAAAATTTGGGTTACAGGTGAGCCCTTTTATTAATAGGAATGAGACAGATATCATCTACGTAAATGGTCGGAAAACGACATTAAAACAATACGAAAAAGATCCAAGTATTTTAAGATATCCTGTGGAAATGAATGAAGTTGGGAAAACATCTGAGGAACTATTATTGTTAGCGGTACAGCCCATTATAAATTTTATAAAAAAGAACCCAGAGAAAAATTGGGATGTTGTAGTAAAGGATTTTGGAAGATACTCTACAGGACAATTTTTAAAGTACCATCCTTATCAATATAATACGTATTTTTCACCAATAACGATTGAGATGATTGGTGTTTTATTAGATTTAGAAGGTTTTTTAGAAAGATCATTCGTTGAGACGTTACGTTTTTTATACATTATGCAAGAGGAGAGTGGATTTTGTGAAATAATAGGTGGAAACGATAGATTACCAAAATCTTTTTTACCGCAATTAGAAGGGAATATTATTTATAATCAAAAATTAATGAAGCTACATCAACACGATAACGGTGTGACGGCTTTCTATCGAAACGAGGAAACTTTTGAATATAGTAGTATTACAGGGGATTTAGTTATTGTTACAATTCCGTTTTCGACAATGCGTTTTGTGGAAGTAGATCCATTTGACTCTATATCTCATGAAAAGTGGAAAGCAATTCGTGAATTGCATTATATGCCTGCGACGAAAATAGGAATTCAATTTAAAAGTCGATTTTGGGAAGAACAAGGACAATTAGGCGGAAGAATCATAACAGATTTGCCAATTCGTTACGCCTATTATCCAAGCCATGGAATTGGAGAGAAAGGACCTGCTATGATGTTAGGAAGCTATACATGGTCTTATGATGCGTTACTATGGGATGGGCTATCGAAGGGTGATCGTATTTATTACACATTACACAACTTAGCAACAATATTAGGCGGTCAAGTATATGATGAGTTCATGTCTGGAATATCAAAAAGTTGGACATTAGATCCATATGCACTTGGAGGGTTTGCTCTTTTTCAAGCTGGTCAAGAATCTGAATTACAGCCAGTCATTGTAAAACCTGAGGGGAGAATATACTTTGCTGGAGATCATACAACGCTGTATCACGGATGGATTCAAGGTGCGATTGAGTCTGGAGTTCGTGTTGCGGTAGAGGTAAATGAATAAAATGTTTAAAATTCAGAAATTTCTTTACTGTATAACTTGAGATGGATAGTATTATATACAAAAGAATTATAGGGAGTGTTGACAGTGAATCCGTTATTATTTGATTTTCCTTCTGAATTTTATACTGAAAGGCTATTTATTCGAATGCCGAAACCAGGTGATGGTAAAGTTGTATATGATGCAATTCAAGCTTCAATGCAAGAATTAAAACCTTGGATGGCTTTTGCACAAAAAGAGCAAACAGCGGAAGAACTAGAAGAGAGTATTAGAAAATCACATATTCAATTTTTGCAGCGTGAGGATTTGAGATTACTAGTTTTTTCGAAAGAAACAGGTGAATTTATTGCATCTGCCGGATTACATCGTATTAATTGGGATATACCTCAATTTGAAATCGGGTATTGGATTGATTCAAGGTTTAGTGGAAAGGGCTATATGGTAGAGGCTGCGAAAGGTATAACAGATTACGCTTTTTCTGAACTAAAAGCAAACCGCGTAGAAATTCGTTGTGATTCTCTAAATAAGAAGAGTAGAGCGATACCAGAGAAATTAGGCTTTAAATTAGAGGGTATTTTAGAAAGTGCCAGTATTGCGGTAGATGGAAATGGATTAAAAGATATGTGTGTATTTGCAATGACGAGAAATACATATGAAAAAGAAGAGCTGTAAGAAAATAGCTCTTCTTTTTTTATATTATGGTACAGGATGACCGTTAGAGCTCTCGAAAATTGTAAACCATTGTTGGCGGTCTAAATTAACTTTTGTTGCCATTGCAGCCGTTTTTACTCGATCTAATTTGCCAGAGCCAACAATTGGCATCATTTTAGCTGGATGAGCAAGTAACCATGCATACATAACAGTATCGATGCTATCAACACCTAGCACAGTAGCAATTTTTTGTAAAGTTTCACGTACACGTAAGGCGCGTTCTGATTGGCCAGTAAAGATTTCTCCACCAGCAAGAGGTGACCAAATCATTGGATTGATTCGTTTTTCTTGGCATAAATCAATCGTACCTTTTTCAAAATGCTCAAGTTGCAACGCAGATACTTCAATTTGGTTCGTAATAAGCGGGAAATCTAAATACGAACTTAACATATTAAACTGTGAAGGTAAAAAGTTAGATACACCGAAGTGACGAACTTTTCCTTCTTGCTTTAAGCGTGAGAACGCTTCGGCCACTTCATTTGGGTCCATAAATGGATCAGGGCGGTGAATGAGCAATACATCAATATAATCTGTATGTAAGTTTTGTAATGAATCCTCCGCGCTCTTTATGATATGTTCAGCACTCGTGTTGTAGTGAGCAACATATCGCTCTGGAAATTCCGGTGATGGGGGAGCGATTCCACATTTTGTGATAATTTGCATGTTTTCGCGTAAGGAAGGCTTGAGTTGTAACGCTTCTCCAAACAATTCTTCACACGTATATCCACCATAAATATCAGCGTGATCAAAAGTAGTGATCCCCATATCCATACAAGATTCAATAAAAGAAAGTAATTCTTGTTTCGTCATATTCCATTCTGCTAAACGCCAAAATCCTTGAATAATACGAGAAAATTCTAGTGTTTCGGCCATTTGAACTCGTTCCATTTTAAGTACCCCCTTGATGAATGATAATATTTTTGAAAAGGCTTTCTTGCTACATACTATTATATAGTTACCCGGTTGTACATACAATAAATATGTTTTGCTACAAAAACGATTTTCTCTATATGCTATAATGTAGGAACATAGAGCTATAAGGAGATGTAAGGGATGATTCCAGTAACAATATTAACTGGTTTTCTTGGATCAGGGAAAACGACTTTATTAAATCGTATTTTATCAGAAAATCACGGTAAGAAATTGGCGGTGATTGTAAATGAAATAGGACAAATTGGTATTGATAATCAATTGATTATGAATGTTGAAGAAGAAATTATGGAAATGACAAATGGCTGTTTATGCTGTACTGTACGTGAAGATTTACTCGTTGCTTTAAAACAATTACTGGATGTAAAAGCAGAGGGGGAAATGGATTTTGATGGTTTAGTAATTGAAACGACCGGTCTTGCGAACCCAGGTCCGATTATTCAAACATTCTTTTTAGATCCAGTTATTCAATCTGCATACCAAATTAACGGCGTTGTAACAGTAGTAGATAGTTATCATATACATAAACATTTTGAAAAGGGACTAGAAGCGAAGGAACAAATTGCATTTGCTGATGTAGTGCTGGTGAATAAATTAGATTTAATTGAAGAAAGTGAAAAGGAAAATCTCTTGCATGAACTGCAAGGAATTAACCCAACTGCAAAATTAATCGAGACGACTAACTGTGAGGTAGATATACCATCGTTACTACAAATTCAAACGTTTAAAACGAAAGATACGTTACAAATTTACCCTCATAAAGAACATAATCATTTAGAAGGTGTAAAATCGTTTGTACTCCGTGAAGAGCGGCCGTTAGATTTACAAAAACTGAATGAGTGGATGTCAGCTGTCGTTCAAGAGCTAGGAGAGTATTTATATCGTTACAAAGGAATTTTATCGATAGATGGAGTAGATAAACGCATCGTATTCCAAGGTGTACATACATTGTTTGCTGCTTCGTACGATAGAGAGTGGCAAGAGGGCGAAGAGCGAGTAAGTGAAGTAGTTTTCATCGGAAAAGATATTAATAAAGAATGGTTCCAGGAACATTTTGAAGAGTGTGTGAAATAAGTCTGCGTATATTGCAGGCTTTTTTTGTTTACTAAAATTGGAATTTGTATTAAAATAATCTGAAAATACTAAATGTTTAGTATTTTGTTAGGGTAGGGGGAGAAAAGGTGCGTTTAATGATTCTTGGATTGCTTACTAAAAGGGAGTCGCTATCTGGTTATGAAATACAGCAGGCGCTAAATATGGTGCAAAGTAATAAATGGGCGGAAGTTTTCCCAGCTTCTATTTATCACGCATTAAAAAAAATGGAAAATGAAAATTTCATTCAAGTTAAAGCAATTGAAATGACCGGAAAACGGTCGAAAACGATATATTGTATTACAGAAAAGGGAAGTCAAGAATTTAAAAGGTTATTAAAAGAGTCGTTTCAAAAAACTTCAGTTATGTTTCCGAAACATCTATATACAGCGTTAACATTTCTGTCAGAAGAAGAGAGTATGAGAGAGGAGATTTTAGAAGCTTTAGAAGAGCAGAAAAGTGAAATACGATCTACTTATGAAGAGATGAGGAAAGGAGAAAGACTAAAAGATAACGCGCCAGCGTATGTGAAACTAATTTTCGAAAATATGTATGAACAATGTGAGATGCAACTTCGATTTATTCATAGGTTAGAGAAACTATTAAAAAAATAAAAATGTGGTGGGAAGAATATGAAAATCGATCATCTTGTTATAAATGTAAATAAAGAGATGCAAGAAAATAAGGAAACGATTAAAAATGTACATTCTATCGGGCTTCCATATGTTCCAAAATGGGGAAAGGGAACGAAAGGGTTTAAAGTATCTAACATATGGATTGGAAAAGAATATTTAGAATTAGTAAGAGTAAAAACAAAAGATGGGGGTGGTTGGGTACAAGAGTGGGTTCAGAAATATTATGCTGGCCATAGAGGACTCATCGGATTGGCAATTGATGTTGAAAATATAGATAAAGTGTATGAAAAAATGATAGAAGCTGGAATTGAAATTACAAAACCAGAATCATTACAATATAAGTGGTTTTTTAATTTATTTAAGAAAACTATGCCGTGGAAAAATGCATACATACAGCCGATGAAGGGGATGCCGTTTCAATTCTTACTACAACAAATGGACGATCAAAAGAGCAGAGAATATATGGAGAAATATATGTATCCAAATAGTTTGGAACAGGGAATTACAGGAATAAATACGGTGAAATTATATGGAGAAATAACAAATGAAGATAGAGACATTATTAATTGTCTATTTTCAGATGTTACAAATGAGGAAGAAGAAATAGTAATACGTTTAAACAATCAAATGATTCATCTAATTCAATCGAATGAGCATTTTACGGAGATAATACTAGATTGCAAAAGCGAAGCACATAGGAAGAAAAAATTAAATATAGAAAATGTGACATTAATAAATAAATAATAAAAAGCCTGTTTTCACAGGCTTGTATTTTCATCTATTAGTAATTCCATTACAACACCTACAACTGGGCCTTCGTCATCGATATCCCCGTTTAAACGGAAGCCAAATGACTCATAAAGTCCCATTGCGAGTTTGTTGTCAGGATGTAAACTTAAATAAATTATTTTACATTCGAATTTTTGTTGTAAGAATTGAATGAGCAAGCGAAGGAAACGTTTTGCATATCCTTTTCCTTGAAAATGCTGATCAATCATAAAACGATCTAACCATACGCTTTCATGCTTTTGGGAATACCAACCGTACATTGCGTATCCAACGAGTGTTTCTTTGTCATATAAGCCTACTGACGTTCCGTTTTCTTCATATAATGATTCTGCTAAAGAAAACGCATTGCTTTCAATAAATTGCTGCTGGTCTTTTGCTACGTCTAAAGCAGCAACTGAACGCCAATTATTTGCTGTTACTTCACAAATGTGAAGATTCATAGTTCCAACTCACCTTCTAAATTATTATAGCTTAAAAGCTAATATGGATAATTTTACTTGTTATTTCGGTCAAGTCAAGGGTAAATACATAAAAAGGCAGCTGAATGACATATTCAGCTGCCTAGAAAATATAGTTGATTAGTTTGTTGCTTCTTTTAAAGTATTCACGTTTTCTTCCATTAAAGTAAAGTAATCTTTATTGTTCTTAGCATCATCTTCAGAAATAGTAGCAAGGTGATTTAAACGTAAAATTTTTGTGCCAGTTTCTTGTTGAATCACTGATGCTACTTTTGGAGTAGAGAATGTTTCAAATAAAATATATTTTAGGCCGTGCTCTTTTACTGTTTTTGTAATGTCAGCCAGCTGTTTTTGAGATGGTTCATCAGATGCTGAAATTCCAGCGATTGGGATTTGTTTTAAACCGTATCGTTGTTCCCAGTAGCCATAAGCTGCGTGTGAAACTAATATTTCTTTCGTTTTTGCATTTGCAACGACAGCTTTAAATTGATCATCTAAATCAGTAAATTTTGTTTGTAGTGCTGCAAAGTTTTTTTCGAACTCTTTTTTATGTTCAGGCTGTAATTCTACAAGTGCATTTTTAATTTTTTCTGCTTGTTTCATCGCAAGAGTAGGATCGATCCAAACGTGTGGGTCTTTATCATGATGATGTTCATCTTCTTTATGACCGTCTCCATGATCGTGCTGCTCTTCTTCAGATGAAGCACGAAGTTCGATATCTTTAGATGCATTTACAATTTTTACGTTTTCTTTTTTTAATGATTTTTCCATTTTTTCGGCAAAGGGTTCTAATTCTGCGCCGTTATAAACAAATAAATCGGCTTTCGCAACTTGTACAGTCTGCTTTTGACTTGGTTCGAATGTATGAGAATCCGCACCAGGTGGGTAAATTGTTTCTACATTTACATAATCACCACCGATTTTTTTGGCAAAGTCAGCGAGTGGGAAAATGGTTGTATAAACAGAAAGTTTCCCATCTTTTTTCGCTGCACCTTCTTTGTTGTTAGAACATCCAGCAAAGATGAGTGTGAAAATAAGTATAAATGAAAATAGAGCTAATTTTTTAGGCATATAATTCTCCTCTTTTCTTTTTTACAATTATATTTTCTCCAAATATAAGAAGAAAATATCGTTTTAATGCAAAACGGAATAATTACGTTTTAGTTCGCGAACCTAGTATAATACATCTTTATGAAAGTTGCAATAAATAATAATCATTACGATTTGATTTTGTTATAAATTTGTCAAAAAGAAAGGTATTAATTTTTATTATTAGTGCATATGTGACAATGTTACTTTCATATATTGGGAGGGAGCAGAGAAAAGGGGATGAGTGCTTGGGTTACTTCATGGAGGCCATCTTATTAATACTTGCGGTCGTTTTGCCATTATCTTTTGTTTTAATTTTTTTAAGGAGATTAATAAGTAATTTAGGAGATGCTACAACAATAACGAAATTACCAATGGAAGAAAAAGAAAAGAAAAAAGAGTAAGTAAAGCACTATGCGTACGCATAGTGCTTTACTTATGGTAAAATAGGAGAATGGAAACTCCTGTTAGCGACGAATAGCTATAGGGGAGAATAGTAAATAAAGAGGTATACACATATATGAATAAGCGAACAGCGTTAGTACTTGGTGCAAGTGGGTTAGTTGGACAAGAAATAACGCGACTATTACTTGACTCAGATTACTACGATTCGGTTACTATTTTTGTAAGGGAACCATTACAATTACAACATGAGAAATTACAGCAGAAACAGGTGGATTTTTCAGTGTTAGAGGAATATAAAGAATTTTTTGCAGTAGATGATGTATTCAGTTGTTTAGGGACAACGATAAAAAAAGCGAAGTCGAAGGTGAATTTTAAAAAAGTAGATTATGAATATACATTGCGAGCTGCTTGCTTAGCTGAAAAACAAGGCGTGCAAAATTTTCTTGTTATTTCATCAATGGGAGCGAATCCTAAATCATTCTTCTTTTACTCGCAAGTGAAGGGGAGGATGGAAGAGGAGCTGAAAAAGCTAGTTATTGGTGGCATACACATTTTTAGGCCTTCATTATTAGTAGGAAATCGACAAGAATATCGTTTTGGAGAAAGAATGGCCGAGAAATTATCTCGTATTCTCCCGTTTATATTTAAAGGAGCTTTTAAAAAGTACAAACCAATTTCAGCTAAAGATGTGGCGAAAGGAATGTATATAACTGCATTGCGAGAGGAATCGGGTATCCATATTTATAATTCAAATGAAATTACAACGATCGAATAAATAAAACCGAGAAGAATGACTTCTCGGTTTTATTTATTAGTTTTAATGTTTCCAGGTGCTCGCCCGTATTGATATGGTTCTTGTAATTCAAAGCCTAGTTCATTGGCGGCTATTCTTGGGAAGTATGGATTGCGAAGTAACTCACGTCCGATAAAAATTAAATCTGCCTCGTTAGTTTTTAAAATTTGCTCTGCTTGTGATCCAGTTGTAATTAATCCTACTGCGCCTGTTGCAATGTTAATATGTTCCTTAATATGTTTAGCATATTGTACTTGATACCCAGGATACACATCAATATGTGCCGGTACAACAGCACCAGAACTACAATCGATTAAATCTACACCCTGTTCTTTCATCCATCCTGTATACTGTACATAATCTTGAACCGTTAACCCATCAGGATGATAATCATTTGCCGAAATACGAACAAATAACGGTCCGTTCCAAACTTCATTTACAGAGTCAATGATTTCGCGTAAGAAACGATAGCGATTTTCAGGTGAGCCCCCGTATTCATCAGTCCGCTTATTGGAAAGTGGAGAAAGAAATTCGTTAATAAGATAACCGTGAGCACCGTGTAATTCAATAATGTCAAATCCCGCTTGTTTAGAGCGGAAAGCTGCTTTTTGAAAAGCAGAAACAGTTTCTTTAATTTGCTGTTTATTCATTTCTACTGGTATTTTCATTCCGTCGCTAAATGGAACTGCTGAGGGAGCGAAAGCGTCTGTTTCTAATTCAGCCTTTCTTCCGGCATGAGCGAGTTGAATGGCTGCTTTTGCACCGTTATCATGTATAAAAGTTGTCGTTTTATGTAAGCCTTCAATTAAAATGTCATCCCAAATGCCTAGGTCTTTGTTAGAAATTCGTCCTTCAGGTAACACAGCTGTTGCTTCAATCATAACTAGACCTACTTGACCAGCGGCCCTGGTTCCATAATGGACGAGATGAAAATTAGTTACTTGACCATCCGCGTTTTCTGATGAATACATGCACATAGGCGACATAACGATACGGTTTTTTAGTGTAACGTCCTTAATTGTATAGGGTGAAAAAAGTTGGGAATGCATCAAATAGCCTCCTTGATTGAATTTTCTTACATTGTATCATTCTCTTTTTTGTTTCCCTAACAAAACGCTTATACGAAAAATTTTGTCTATTCGTGTTACAATGACTAATATGAAATGAATTGGAGGATGACATATGTATCAGGCTTATTATGAAAGTGAATTAGGTTTGCTGGAAATTACAGCAAATGATAAAGGAATTACGTCTGTTATATTTGTTGATGAACGACAAGAAGAACGTACAAATGAAATGATAGATCAGTGTATAAATGAGCTAGAGGAATATTTTAAGGGGAAAAGAAAAGAGTTCACGGTTCCGTTGTCTGCTGAGGGAACATTATTTCAAAAAAATGTATGGGATGCGCTCTATACTATTCCGTACGGCGTAAGTGCTTCATATTTAGATATTGCGGAGAAGGTCGGCAATACAAAAGCTGTACGAGCGATAGGAGGAGCAAATAGCCGGAATCCAATTTCAATTATCGTTCCATGTCACCGTGTAATAGGAAAGAGTGGAAAGCTTGTTGGGTATGCGGGTGGTTTATGGAGGAAAGAGTGGTTATTGAAGCATGAAGGTATTTTAAAATGAAGTGTGGATGGAAAGAGGGATCGTTTTGAAATGTATAAATTGTGGGCAACCTTGTACTAATGATCAGTTAAATTGTGCAAATTGCCAACGAAATTTGCATAATGAACAAGGGGAAAGTAGCTCGTTAATAGACAAAGAATTAGAAGTATATGTAGGGAGACAATATCCGTATTACAAAAGAAAATGGGAGCTTGAAAACAAGCGAATTGCTAGGTGGAGCTGGAATGGTTTGGCTGCTATTTTCAATGTGGGTTGGCTTGGATATCGTAAGTATTATTTACCTGCTGCTTTATTTATACTGTTATTAGTAGCATGTGATGCGTTTTCTTATTATATGGGGTTCAACGTAGCATTGCCAATCATTAATATGGTGCCTCTTACGTTTTTATTACTCGTTTTTATTCTATTTGGGATGGGGATTTTTGCGAATGGATTATATTATCAATTTGCAGAAAGGCGTATATATCGAATAAAAGCACGGGGAATTAAAGATGAAGCGGTTGAAAATTATCTCATCCGTGATAGTGGTGGAACGAGTAAAATGGGAGCAACAATCGTAACTATTTTAGCAGTTGCTAGCCTTCTTTTAAGCCATTTCTTTTTTCCGACTGATCGAGACGTTATTCAAAAGGTTCGTACAAGTTCGCTTTATGAATATCCTTTCTTTTCAATAGGTGAATCTTTCGAAAATTATTTTCAAAATTCAGGTTGGATATATTATCGTGGAACGGAAGGGTTAGAATTAGTAGAATTCCAAGGATATAACGCCGGAACGCCAAGACAAAAGGTGACGATTCAATTTGTTGTCGATTATAAATTGGGTGAAGTGGAACCATACTCACTTACGGTTAATGGTGAATCTAAAAATGAAGAAGAGTTTTTGAAGATGATGGAAGAAATATTTAAGGTTCAAAATCCATTTGATATAGAGGATGGATTACAAGTAAATGCTATTCAAGAAAGCGGCTGGAAAGAAATTTCCGACCGCTTTTTTCTATGTTTGTTAAAATAAATATTTAAAATAATCAGAATTTTTTGTATAATGAAATATATTATATAGGATTTAACTTATACATATAGATTGGGGGAAGGAAGAATGAAGAGAAAGACAACAACAATTGCTGCACTTGCGTTAACGACGAGTGTATTGGTTGCAGGATGTGGGAATGGTGAGAAGGCTTCGACAACGAAGAAAGAATCGAATAACGGAATGGCAGATAAACAAGTTTTAAATTTGCTAGAAACAGCTGAAATTCCTTCAATGGATACATCTAAATCAACGGATTCTGTATCTTTCCGTGTATTTGTAAATGCAATGGAAGGTTTATATCGTCTAGATAAAGATAATAAACCAACACCAGGCATGGCAAAAGATGTGAAGATTAGTGAAGATAAAAAGACATATACTTTTGAATTACGTGATGCGAAATGGTCAAATGGTGATCCAGTTCGAGCACAAGATTTTGTATATGCATGGCAACGTACATTAGATAAAGCAATAGCGGCAGAATATGCATTCATTTTATTTGATGTGAAAAATGCACAGAAAGTAAATAAAGGAGAATTACCATCAGATCAATTGGGTGTTAAAGCGAAGGATGATAAAACGTTGGTAGTAGAATTAGAGCAACCAGCACCTTATTTTCTTGAGCTTACGTCGTTCCCTACATTTTTCCCATTAAATGAAAAATATGTGAAAGAGCAAGGAGATAAATACGGATTAGAAGCAGATAAATTATTATATAATGGACCATTTACAATGAGTCAATGGAAACATGAACAAAATTATCAGTTGAAGAAAAATCCTAATTATTGGGATAAAGATACTGTAAAGTTGGACGAAATTAATGTAAGTATTGTGAAGGAAACAAGCACGGGAGTAAATTTATATGATAGTGATCAAGCAGATCGAGTTATTTTAACTTCTGAATTTGTTGATAAATATAAAAAGAATAAGCCAGATGAATTTAAAACGAAGTTAGATCCACGCATGTATTTCTTGCGTTTTAACCAAAAAAATGCAACATTTAAAAACCAAAAAGTCCGTGAAGCAATTGATTTGGCATATGATAAAAAAGGAATTGCGAATGTTATTTTAAATGACGGATCATTGCCAGCATATTTCTTAGTACCTGAAAAATTTACGACAGGGCCAGATGGGAAAGATTTCCGTGCTGTTAATAAAAATTTCCGTGACAGTAAAGATAATGCAGCAAAAGCAAAAAAATTATGGGAAGAAGCGAAGAAAGAGCTTGGCCAAGATACAATTACAGTAGAGTTTCTAAATGATGATAACGGTAGCCGTAAAAAAGTGGGCGACTTTATTAAAGAAGAGTTAGAGAAAAATTTACCTGGTATTAAAGTGAATTTGAAACAACAACCATATAAGCAGAAGCTAGAATTAGAAAAGAAATTTGAATATGAATTCTCATTATCGGCATGGAGTCCGGACTATCCAGATCCAATGACTTATATTGATATGTTTGTAACTGGAAGCTCATTTAATGAAATGGACTATTCTAATCCGAAGTATGATGATTTAGTAGCAAAATCAAAAGGAGAATTATTAAAAGATGATGCAGCACGCTGGAAAGCACTTGCGGAAGCTGAAAAAATCTTAATTGGTCAAGACGCTGCAATCTCACCTGCTTATCAGCAAAGTACGGCTTATTTAGAGAAGACATTTGTAAAAGGTATCGCTAACCATACATTTGGTGGGGACTTTAGTTATAAATGGGCATATATTACAAAGAAATAGTATAATAAAAGATGAGTGAATTTTCGCTCATCTTTTATTTGTATAAGGGGGAGCTATAGTTGTTAAGGGGAATCAATCATCTTTGTTTTTCGGTTTCAGATTTAGAGAAATCTATTGTGTTTTACGAAAAGATACTAGAAGGAGAATTATTGGTCAAAGGAAGAAAGCTTGCATATTTTAATATATGCGGAGTGTGGGTAGCACTTAATGAAGAGGTACATATTCCAAGAAATGAGATTCATCAATCTTATACGCACATTTCATTCACTGTAGAACAAGAAGATTTTAATTGTTTGTTAAAGCGATTAGAAGAAAATGAAGTTCATATTTTAAAGGGTAGAGAACGAGATGTGAGGGATTGTGAATCTATATATTTTCAAGATCCAGATGGCCATAAATTTGAGTTTCATTCAGGGACGTTACAAGATCGACTTAATTATTATAGGGAAGAGAAACCTCATATGACATTTTACTAAGGGGGAAAGAAGTTGCATGCACTTGTAATTGGTGGAACAGGAATGTTAAAGAAAGTTTCTATGTGGCTTTGTGATCAAGGATTTCGTGTGTCTGTTATTGGACGAGATGAAGTGAAATTAGAAAATGTTAAGCAAGCGAGTTCGGCACCAGAAAATATAACATGTCTTCCTTTAGATTATCAAAATGACGATGATCTAAAGCGATCTATTACAAATACAATTGAACAGAATGGTCCAATTACATTAGTTGTTGCATGGATACATTCGAGTGCTAAGCATGCATTACGACTCATTTGTAATGAGGTTGAATTGTCATCGGAAAAGTACAGTTTATTTCATATATTAGGTAGTAGTGCATCACGTACGAAGTCACAAAAAATAGGTGGGGTATTATGTAGCTATTATAGAATTATATTAGGGTTTATTTTAGAAGATACATATACAAGATGGCTTACTCATGAAGAGATTGCTGACGGAGTTATAAAAGGAATTGAAAGTAAATGCACAGAATGGATTGTAGGGAGAGTAGAGCCGTGGGAATCGCGGCCAAAATGGTAAGGAGGCATGGGAAATGAAGACAACGGTATATGTAACAAGGCACGGTGAGACAGAATGGAATGTAGCAGGGCGGATGCAAGGACGGAAAAATTCAGCATTAACAGAGAATGGTATGATACAAGCGAAACAATTAGGGGAGCGTATGAAGGATTTACCACTCCATGCCATATATAGTAGTCCAAGCGAAAGAACGCTTCATACTGCAGAATTGATTAAAGGGGAACGCGATATTCCAATTATAGAAGATGAACGTTTCTATGAAATAAATATGGGGATATGGGAAGGGCAAACAATTGCTGATTTGGAAATGCAATATCCAGAAGAAGTACATTTATTTTGGAATGAACCACATCTTTTTCAGTCAACATCAGGGGAAAACTTTGCGGCCGTTTATAAAAGAGTAATTGAAGGGATACACTTTCTTTTAGAAAAGCATAAAGGAGAAAACATTTTAATAGTTACTCATGCTGCAGCAGCGAAACTACTTGTAGGACATTTTGCAGGTCTTGAAATTGAACATGTATGGGGAGAGCCATTTATGCATAGCGCGAGTCTTAGTGTGATTGAATTTGATGAAGATCTTGGTAAAGTAAAACAATTTGCAGATATAAGTCATTTTCAGTAAACGTAAAAAAGGTCGCAGTAGCGGCCTTTTTTGTGGCATAAAAAACTAGCAATTACGTTTTTTAAACCAGAAGTGATCGAATTTTTTCACGCGAGTACATCTTGTTCTTGTACATTTACGCCCTGTTGTAAATTTACACCTTGTTGTACATTTACACCTTGTTGTACATTTACGCCCTGTTGTACATTTACGCCTTGTTGTACATTTATGATGAGAGAATTTATCATCATCGCACTCAAAAGTACTTGGATCTTGGTATAAAAAATCCTCCATCCCAACACTTTTGATTTCTTCAACAGCTTTTCTAATGTCACGTTTCATAGAAATCCTCCTTATCGTGTATTAAATTGAACAAGTATTCTTTTTCCTTAACATGATATGAGATTAGGTTTCTTTCTGAACAAGACAAGAGTGTAATTTTATATAAATAGATGATAGCGGATGTATGGACAAGACAAGGCGCATACATTGAATGAAGAGAACAGAGAAGGGATGAGAATATATGCTACCTTCATATGAATTTTTTATTCATCCAATGTACTTAGTGGAATTGAAAAAAGATATTTGGTCAGATAGTCCAGTACCAGCAAAGTTAACATATGGAAAAAAGAAGTATGATATTGATATCGTTTATCGGGGTGCTCATATTCGTGAGTTTGAGAAAAAGTCATATCATGTTCAGTTTTATAAACCGAAAAAATTTCTAGGGGTGAAGGAATATCATTTAAACTCTGAATTTATGGATCCATCCCTTATTCGTAACAAATTATCATTAGACTTTTTTAATGATATTGGGGTACTTTCACCGAAGTCACAGCATGTAATTATAAAAATAAATGGTCAAATCCAAGGAGTATATTTACAGTTAGAATCGGTTGATGAAAACTTTTTAAAAAGTAGAGGGTTGCCGAGTGGTTCTATTTATTATGCGATAGATGATGACGCGAATTTTTCTTTAATGAGTGAAAGAGATAAAGATGTTAAAACTGAGCTTTTTGCAGGGTATGAGTTTAAATGTTCGAATGAAAATAGTGAAGAGCAACTGAGTGAATTCGTTTTTCAAGCAAATACACTATCGAGGGATGATTATGAAAAAGAGATTGGAAAATACCTTCATGTTGATAAATATTTACGTTGGTTAGCTGGAGTTATTTTGACTCAAAACTTTGATGGTTTTGTTCATAACTATGCACTGTATCATAACGATGAAACAAATTTATTTGAAGTCATTCCGTGGGATTACGATGCGACTTGGGGGCGGGATGTACAAGGGAGACCGCTTAATCATGAGTACATTCGTATTCAAGGATATAATACGTTAAGTGCAAGATTGTTAGATATACCGATTTTTAGAAAGCAATATCGAAATATATTAGAAGAAGTTTTAGAATTACAATTTACAGAATCCTTTATAAAACCGAAAGTAGAAGGTATGTGTGAATCCATTCGTCCACATTTACTTCAGGATCCATATATGAAAGAGAAAATAGCAGTTTTTAATCAAGAGGCTGAGATGATTTTTCAATATATAAATAAAAGAAGGAAATATATACAAGAACATCTTCATGAATTGGGATGATTTTGAAGGAGATTGAAACATTATCAATCTCTTTTTTGTATAATAAAGACGGAGAAATAAAAAAGTGAAATAGTATTTAGTGGAATGAAATTGATTAAGAATGGGGTTGTGTAAATATGACGGTTAAATGGATTGACTGGGTCAAACAAATACAATCAATAGCACAAGCTGGTTTAATGTATTCCAAAGATGTATATGATATAGAGCGTTTCCAACAATTACGGGACATTTCAGTTTCAATGATGTCACATTACACAAACACAGATTGGGAAGTAGTAGTGAATTTATTTGCAAGTGAGACAGGCTATCAAACGCCTAAAGTTGATATACGGGCAGTTATTTTTCAAAATGAAAAACTATTATTTGTGAAAGAAAAAAGTGATAGGAAATGGGCATTGCCAGGTGGATGGGCTGACATTGGTTATACGCCAACAGAAGTCGCGGCGAAAGAAGTATTAGAAGAGACAGGTTATAAAGTAGATCATTTTAGGCTACTAGCAATATTCGATAAAGAAAAACATCAACCATCCCCATCAGCAACCCATATATATAAGGTTTTTATAGGTTGCGAGATTGTTGGCGGAGAAAAGAAGCTAAGTATTGAAACAGAAGATATAGATTTTTTTAGTGAAAATGAAATACCTGATTTATCAATCGCTAGAAATACCGAATGGCAGATTAAAGAAATGTTTGCGTTTATGAAAGATCAAAATAAGGAAAGGATACTTGATTAATTAAATGAATCAAGTATCCTTTTAGGGTATATTGATGAAAGGTTGTACATATTCTTTTAACAAAAAAGAACATTGTGTAGTTATCATTAATGTCTATAGGTTAGGTGAAGAGGTTCACATGATTAGATTGGCAGATGCCAATTTTTATGTGATAATAGGATGGTATGTGAAGAAAAAAGGAGATAGAAAAGAAAATGTTAGCAAACATAATAGATCAGTTATTGCAATTCTTTGCAAGTCTAGGATACTTTGGAGTAGCGCTTGGTTTAATGATTGAAATTATCCCGAGTGAAATTGTTCTTTCATATGCAGGATTTTTAGTTGCAGAAGGAAAAATTAGTTTTGTCGGAGCTGTTATCGCTGGAACAATTGGTGGTACTTTAGCGCAAATCTTTTTATACTGGCTTGGATACTACGGAGGGCGTCCGGTTGTTGAAAAATACGGGAAATATTTACTTATTAATAAGCATCATCTAGATATTGCAGAAAATTGGTTTAAACGATACGGGGCAGGTGTAATATTCTCTGCACGCTTTATCCCAGTTGTACGCCATGCTATCTCTATTCCAGCAGGATTAGCTAAGATGCCGTTAAAGCTCTTTACACTGTATACAGTAGTAGCGATTATTCCATGGTCAATCCTTTTTATATACTTAGGAGAAAAGCTTGGTGGAAATTGGAGACATATTAAAGAGTATGCATCTGATTACACACATTACATAATTATAGGTGCGGTTTTCTTTATTGCTCTTTACTTCGGTTTAAAGCTTTTGAAAAAGAGAAAAACAACTCATTAAAGTCAATGATTTTTCATTGGCTTTTTTTATTGTTTCAGTTCTAAAAAAAAGAAGTTGTCCATAATGTGTAATAATAAAGCGTAGCGGGGGAATGTGATGAAAGGATCACCGTTTTTACGTGGAACGATATTTTTAACGATGGCAACGATGATATCTAAAATGTTAGGGTTCATATATGTTATACCATTTACAGCAATGGTAGGTACGAGTGGGTACGTATTATATACGTATGCATACCGTCCTTATACAATTATGCTTAGCATTGCAACGATGGGATTGCCACTTGCCGTTTCAAAAATGGTATCAAAATATGATCAACTGAATGATTATCATACGGTTAAAAGAGTATTAAAGAGTGGTATCGTTTTTATGTTTATAATGGGAGTTATTTCATGTTTTACACTATATATATTAGCTCCACATTTAGCTAAACTTGTAATCGATGGAAATGATCAAACCGGGAATAGTATAACGGCGGTCACTAATAACATTCAAATTGTAAGTTTTGCGCTAATACTTGTACCAGTAATGAGTTTATTAAGGGGATTCTTTCAAGGGTTTCAATCGATGGGGCCTTCTGCACTAAGTGTAGTTGTTGAGCAATTTTTTCGGGTCTTAACCATTTTAATAGGAAGTTTTGTCGTTTTATATGTTTTAAAAGAGTCTATTTCGCTAGCGGTCGGTATTTCAACGTTTGGTGCATTTATGGGAGCAATAGGTGGATTAACAGTTTTAAGTGCGTATTATGTAAAAAGGAGAAGGCACTTAAAGAAAAAAGAGATGGCAAGTATACAACAAACAACGAAATCTTTTTTCTCGTTATATAGGGAGCTCTTTGCATATTCAATACCGTTTGTTGTAGTCGGTTTAGCAATTCCGTTGTATCAGACGATAGATACATTTACAATTAATAAACTACTCATAGAAATCGGATATATGCAAGGAGAAGCAGAAAAGATTAATGCGATTATCGGCTTAGTTCAAATGGTTGTGCTCATTCCAGTTTCCGTTGCGACCGCTTTTAGTATGTCTCTTGTACCGGAAATGACGAAAGCTTATACAGCAGGAAATACAAAATTGCTGTACAAACATTTTACGAGGACAAATGTATTAGTAGTAGGGATTACAGTACCAGCGGCAATTGGGATGATGGTATTAGCTAAGCCAGTATATACTCTTTTATTTGGTGCCGGAAATGATCCGGAGATGGGGAGAATCATTTTACAGTACTATGCTCCTGCGTGTATATTATTTTCACTCTTCACAGTAACGGCTGCTATGCTACAAGGAATCAATCAACAGCAGAAAACAGTGCTAGGATTAGTAATCGGAATAATTGTAAAGATAGTTTTAAATATTGTATTGCTACCGTATTTTGATTATGTGAGTTTTATCATTTCAACATATGCTGGCTATACGATTTCAGTCGGCTTTAACTTGTGGATGCTTTCTAAATATGTTATAAAGGCAACATAAGCTTTTTTAAAGGCAGAGAACACTCTGTCTTTTTCTATGTTTACAAGATTTTTCTTAAAAAAACGTTTTCAAAATAATTTTTCTATTGAAATTTAATCGTTTGTTCCATATGCTGAAAATAGCGGTTCAAAAACTGTTGTTTAAGTGAGGTAGATTCCTACATGTAAAAAGAATCGGGGTGATAGTATGTTAAATATTTATTTAACAGACCGAAACGGAAAACTACAAGAGATTGAGGAAATGCAAAAGGGCTGCTGGATTAATGTACTTCATCCAACAGAAGAAGAAATTCAGTATCTAGTACAAACTTTAAATGTAGACTTAGATTTCATTAAAGACCCTTTGGATGATGAAGAACGCTCTCGTATTGAAAAGGAAGACAATAATACTTTAATTATCGTGGATATTCCGACAGTCAGACATGATGAAGAAGGAAATTCCATTTATGACACGATTCCAATAGGTATGATTGTAATGCCAGATTGTTTTGTTACTATTTGCTTAGAAGAAAATCCAATTTTTGAAAGATTTATTAATCAACGTATTAAAGAATTTTATACGTTTAAAAAGACGCGCTTCGCACTTCAGCTCTTATATACAATTTCTACTTATTATTTAAGATACTTAAAGCAAATTAATCGAAAAACAATCGATTTAGAGCACCAATTAAATAAGTCGATGAAAAATAAAGAAATTTTCACATTGCTCGGTCTTGAAAAAAGTTTAGTTTACTTTACAACATCATTAAAGGCCAATAAGATTGTAATTCAAAAATTAATGCGAAACAGTACATTTTTGAAAATGTATGAAGATGATCAAGATTTATTAGAAGATGTATTAATTGAAAATAAGCAGGCTATTGAAATGGCAGAAATATATAGTCACATTTTAAGTGGGATGATGAATACATTTAGTTCGGTTATTTCTAACAATTTAAATAGTGTTATGAAACTGTTGACTTCAATTACAATCATTTTATCATTACCAACGATGGTTTCTAGTTTCTTTGGAATGAATGTAAAGGTTCCGTTTGAAGGGGAAGCACATGGTTTTGTAATTGTACTTATTATATGTGTAACATTATCTTTCACTTTAGCATTTGTTTTTTGGAAGAAACGTTACTTTTAATGATAGGAAAGCTGATCTAGCATAGTTATAAAACTGCGCTAGATCAGCTTTTTTTGCTATGAAATCTCAATTTTGGAACAGAATATATATTGTAAAATGTAATGTGTATGAAGGGTGTGAATTCTGTATAACCCTTGTTCAAATAATAAAATGGGGTTAAAATTACATATTGTTAATGAAAAGTTGGAGGAAATACATCATGGAATTGTTTCAATTACCGAAAGCATTCCTGCAAATGAATACAATCTTTATCTCAATATTAATCGAAGCACTTCCGTTTGTGCTAATTGGTGTATTTATTTCAGGATTCATTCAAATGTTTGTGACAGAAGATATGGTGGCAAAATGGATGCCAAAGAACCGATTTCTTTCTGTTTTATTAGCTACTTTTTTAGGCATGATGTTTCCTGGATGTGAATGTGGAATTGTTCCGATTGTAAGACGACTAATCGGAAAAGGCGTTCCACCATACGCAGGGATTGCATTTATGTTAACTGGACCGATTATTAATCCAGTTGTACTATTTGCTACATATGTTGCTTTTGGAAGTAGTATGCACATGGTATGGTATCGTTCTATTGTAGCGATTATCGTAGCAATTATTGTTGGAATTATATTATCATTTATGTTTAAAGAGCATCAATTAAGAGATGATCACTTCCCAGAAGTGAATCATAAGCGTCCATTACGTACAAAAATGTGGGATGTATGTACTCATGCTGTTGAGGAATTTTTCTCAATGGGAAAATATTTAGTGTTAGGAGCGTTAATTGCTGCTGCAGTTCAAACGTTTGTACAAACTTCAACATTGCTTGCTATTGGACAAGGTCCGTTTTCTTCATCAGCTGTAATGATGGGACTTGCTTTTATTTTATCACTTTGTTCAGAGGCAGATGCATTTATTGCTTCTTCGTTTCAAAGTACATTTTCAACAGCGTCACTTGTCGCGTTCCTCGTTTATGGACCGATGGTGGATATTAAAAATATGTTTATGATGCTTGCGACATTTAAAACAAAATTTGTAATTGTCGTGACGGTTACAGTTACACTTGTTGTTTATGCAAGCTCACTACTCATTTATGCGATGGGGTGGTAGGTTATGTTTCGAGCATATATATTATTAGGTTTTACAATATTAATTGGACAGCTTCATATTTCCGGTAATATTACGAAATATATAAATATGAAGTACGCCTATTTATCAAAAACTGCAGCTATTATTTTAGGTTTCTTAACGATTGTACAAATTATTATCGTTTTCCAGAAAGAGCACCAAAAGGAAAAAGAGAAACATGATTGTAGTTGTGATCATAGCCATTGTGGTCATGATCATTCGAAAGATGAAAATACATGGTGGAAACGAACGTTTTCTTATACTCTGTTCTGTTTTCCGATTATTTCAGGATTATTTTTTCCGATTGCAACATTAGATTCGGACATTGTTAAGGCGAAGGGGTTTCACTTTCCTGTTGCACAAGCGGAAAGCAAAGATCCATTTATGACAAGACAATTTTTAAGACCGGATACGAGTATTTATTACGGGAAAGAAGGATATCGTGGTGTAATGGAAAAAGGGAAGAAAGAGTTTGTTACAAAAGACAATATTGCATTAAAAGATGAGGATTTCCTCAAGGGTATGGAGACAATTTATAATTATCCTGGTGAGTTTACTGGTAAAACCCTGTCTTATAAAGGGTTTGTTTTTCGCGATGACTCTTCCAAGAAAGAACAATACTTCTTATTCCGTTTCGGTATTATACATTGCGTAGCGGATTCGGGTGTATATGGTATGTTAGTAAAAAAACCAGAAGGTGTAGAGTGGAAAAATGATGATTGGATTCAGGTGGAAGGAGAAATTTCAACTGAATTTTATCAGCCGTTTCATGCGAATATCCCTGTTCTAGAAGTAACGAAATGGAATAAAGTTGAACAGCCGAAAGAACAATATGTATTTAGAGGAGCCGATTGATAAAATCGGTTCTTTTTTATGGACTAAAAGTTCTAAAAATTGTTAATATTAAACGTGTAGTTCATGAGATGTAGAGTATATTGGGATATTTGGGATAAATAATTAAAGGGGTGATAACAATGACTGAAGTAAAGGGTAAAACAGCTAATGAATCAAGAGTGTTTAAAACGAGCCGAGTATTTCCAACAGATTTAAATGATCATAACACGCTATTTGGTGGAAAGATATTGGCGGAGATGGATATGGTTGCTTCAATTTCAGCAACGAGACACTCGAGAATGGAATGTGTCACAGCGTCTATGGATTGGGTAGATTTCTTACACCCAGTTCGTTCTTCAGATTGTGTTAGTTATGAATCTTTCGTAATTTGGACGGGAAGAACTTCTATGGAGATTTTTGTGAAAGTAGTAGCGGAAGATTTAATTTCAGGTGAAAAACGTGTAGCGGCAACTTCATTCGTTACTTTTGTTGCGCTTAGTAAGGAGAATAATCCAGTTCCTGTACCGCGTGTTATCCCTGAGACAGAAGAGGAGAAAGAATTGCATCGAATTGCTGTGTTACGTGCAGAACAACGCCATATTCGTAAGGCAGAGAGTAAGAAGGTAGCTACACTGTTAACTTTTTGATGAAACATACTTTTCCAGTGGTACTATTATTGAAATAGGCTAGGGGATTTTTGCAATGAAAAGCGGACACCTAAAAATAGGTGTCCGCTTTTATAGTTTTTTCATCCGCATATCGTATTACAATAACTGCTTAGCAGAAGCAAGCAGCACCGACGATAATTAAGAGGATAAATAATACGACTAGTAGCGCAAATCCATTACCATGTGCGAAGCCCATTGTTATTTCCTCCTTTTATTTTAAGATACAACATACAATATGCAGATGAGCTCCGGTTTGATATGGACGTATATCATGCAATGACATATTTTTTGAATGGTAATGTTAAAAAAAGGAAAGATATAGGAATAACAGTGTTTAGAGAAAGGAACATATCCATGAAGCACTTTTTAATTGTAATATTTTGTTTTATAGGTGTATTCATATGGATGAACGTCGATGTGGAAATGGGGAAGAAAATGGCTAGTGGATATGAATTAGAAAAAATTCGATTAGGGGATTTTCAATTATATACGAACGGTGATGAGTTATATAAAAGTTTATTTGAGGATATAAATCGTGCAGAAAAGAATGTGTATATTCATTTTTATATTGTAGGAAAAGATGAAGTCAGCCAAAAGTTCTTACAGTTATTAGAGAAAAAAGCATCTAGTGGAGTAGATGTGAAATTGTCAGTAGACCGTATTGGTGGATATAAACTTAAGAAAAAGATAATTAATCAATTAAAAGAAAAAGGCGTAAAGTTCACATTTAGTAAAAAACCTAAATTGAAAAACTTATTTTATTCTTTGCATCAACGTAATCATAGACGTATTGTTACGATAGACGGGAAAGTATCGTACATCGGTGGCTTTAATATTGGAAAGGAGTATCTTGGACAAGATACTAAATTTGGTCCGTGGCGTGATTATCATGTACGCATCGAAGGGAATGGAGCTGCTGATATGGAACGGAAATTCGCGGAAGATTGGCAAGAGGATACGGGAGAGAAATTCCCTATACATCAAGATTTACCTGAACAAGGAAATGTAAAATATCAATATATATTTTCGAATGGAAGAGGATTATGGCAGAAGTATGGAGCGTTATTAAAGAAGGCAAAACACTCTTTAATTATTGCTACACCATATTTTGTACCGAGTAAAGAGATGGTAAAAGGACTGAAAGATGCATTAAATCGTGGTGTCCGTGTGAAAATTCTCGTCCCATTTAAAAGTGATGCCGTATTGTTAAAACAAGCTGCATATCCTCATTTGAAAGATATGTTAGATGCTGGGGCGGAGATTTATCAATATCGGAATGGATTTTTTCATGGGAAAGTGACAATCATTGATGAGGAAATCGTCGATATTGGAACAGCGAATTTTGATAATAGAAGCTTTTATTTAAATAACGAATCAAATTGTGTCATATATGATAAGGCAGTCGTTGTTGACGTCTGGAATCGACTAAAAGAAGACTTTCATAAGTCAAAACGATTTTCAGAAGAAGATTTTGAAGAAATTAGTCGCTGGGATTGGTTTCTAGCAAGAATAGCGAATGTTATCGCATCATATTTATAGTATATAGGTGAAAAATAGGAAGGGAGGCGCTTTAATGGATTGTATGAAAGAATTGATGACATATAGTTACACACTTATATATAAAGTTGGAGAATACACGAGCAAGGTTCGAGATGAAGAATTAAAGGATATTTTGCAGCATCATTTGCCGTATATGTTACAAGCATATAATGAACAAGTGAATTTTCAAGAAGGAGAAAATATACAACATATAACTTGTAAACAAATGTGGCCGGAATTTACTGAAATGGATAGGGAAACAGATGATGAGTATACAGGGGATATTGGGATTGCTATTTGTTATATTACACATTTGAAACGATTAGCATTAAAGTTTGCTCAAGTGGCAGTAGAAGTTGCGAACCCGGAGTTTCGTTCTTTTCTGGAAAATTGTTTTGTGAAAATGAACCGTTACGCATATAATGTTTGGCAATATGTTATGAAGAAGGAATATAAGATTAAACATGTGTATGAAAATGAAAAATTCGCGTGAAAAGCTAAGGCGGAATGAAAGGCGCCTTAGTTTTTTTATGTTCAATTAGAGGGTGAAGATTAAAGAGTGGGTTTGTTATCGGGATATTTACAAAAATTTACTGTATCTTTACTATTTTTAAATCTTTCCTTTAAAAATAAAGAGTAATATGGGATTGTACATATTCTATCAAAGGGAGGAAACGCAAATGAACAAATGGGTTAAGTCATTAACTGCTATGGCACTTGCAAGTTCTTTATTAATGGTAGGTTGTAGTAAAGGTGAGGATAAAAAGAAAGAGGATGACACAACTTCGCAGCAAGATGAAAAGAAAGATAAAGAAACAAGTGGAACAGAAAAGTCTTCTGATTCAAAAGAAAAGAAATAAAGTGAAGCTTTAATCAGTGGGGGGGTGTCCATCCCCGACTGATTATTAGCCCACACTAATCGGGCTTTTACAGGCAGTTGATCCCGGTCCTACCTAACTCCCTCGTACTCGCCGAATTTTGAGGTGGGAGTCTTATTGACCGCAAATAGCGGGGAAAATGGATAATAGTGCTTCCTCACATATATGGGGAAGCTTTTTTGTTGTATATTTGTAAGTTTTGCGGAAAAATAGAGAGAAAGAATGGAAGAGGGGGATAGTATATGAAAGTATGTATATTAGGAGCGACAGGTAGAGTAGGTTCACACATTTTGAAGTTAGCATTACATGATTCATATGAAGTGACTGCATTAGTTCGTGATTTGAGTAAAGTGGAAATAGAGCATGAAAGGTTACATATTATAGAGGGAAATGTATTAAATGAAAATGAGATAAAAGAAGCAGTGAAAGGGTGCGATTTTGTAATTAGTACTCTTGGGACAGATGGGAATGGAACGTTAGCAAAGAGTTTACCAATTATTATAAAATGTATGGAAAAAGAGGGCATAAAGAAGATAGTTACAATAGGAACTGCTGGCATTTTACAAGCACGAACAAATCCAAGTATATATCGTTTCCAATCAAATGAATCGAAAAGAAAAACAACAACAGCAGCGGAAGATCATTTAGCTGCCTATGTAGCGCTGGAAAATAGTAAACTTTGCTGGACTGTTGTTTGTCCAACGCATTTAATAAATGGTGATGAAACTGGTTTATATCGAACGGAAAAAGATATGTTGCCGGCAGATGGATCCAAAATCACTGTTGGTGATACAGCTCATTTTACATGGGGATTATGTCATAAAAGTAAATGTGAGAAAAGTAGAGTAGGTATTTCATATTAAAAAACCATCCCAAAATAGGGATGGCTAAAAAATGATATAGCATACAAAGAAAATAATCATAATGATTTGGAGAATTGCTTTTGCTACTGTACTACTTAAAAAACCAACTACAGTTGCAATTCCGACTAAAAAGGCGTCTTTTGGCGCCTTTTTATGCATTAATTCTGTTATAAATACCGATAAAAACGGTATTATAATAAGACCAAATGGTGGGAAGAAGAACGAGCCGACAATGATAGAAATCATGCCGACACGTTCACCCCACTTAGAACTTCCGTATTTTTTTAAGAAATATCCATTTGCAATAAAATCAGCACCGAAAATGAAAAGCGTAAAAATGACTTGAATGATCCAAAAAGATGTTGTTAACTCTCCGCCATTTATACCAAAATGATAAATGAAATAGCCAGCCCATACTGCAAGAATGCCAGGAATAATGGGGTAAATAAAGGCAAGAAATGAAACAATGAAACAAGCGGTGATACTAATGGTTAATAATACAGTCACTTTATACCTCCTTAATAGAATCTAATTTATGTACAGCAATCTTTTTAATTTGATGTCCGTCTAGTTCTAATGCCTTAAATTGAAAACCATCATGTTCAACTGAATAGCCAGCTTCAATATTCAAGTCAATAGCTTGTGAGAGAAGCCATCCCCCAATTGTATCTAAATCGTTATCATCAATATGTAAACCAAACATATCATTTACTTCAGAAATAAGTACTTTTCCATCTAATACTGTAAGTTTAGGTGTGCGTTTTTCAATCATTGGTGATTCATCTGCATCAAATTCGTCTTGAATTTCACCAATAATTTCTTCAAGAATATCCTCCATCGTTAAAAGTCCAGCAGTGCCACCATATTCGTCCATTACAATCGCCATTTGAACACGGTTTTTTTGGAGATGTATTAACGTTTTACGAATAGGAACTGTTTCAAAAACAGTTAAAACTGGGTGTATGTACGATTCAAGTGGTTTATAAATTCTTTTTGTTTGATCGTGAAATACTTCTTTCGTATTTATCATCCCAATTATGTCGTCTTTGTCTTTTTCAATAATAGGATAACGTGTATACTTTTCGGTTGCGACGATATCCATATTTTCCTCTAACGTATTTTCAGTAGATAAGCAGATCATCTCAGTACGAGGAACCATGATTTCTTTCGCAACACGATCATCAAATTCAAAAATATTATTTACATACTTATATTCGGTTTGATTAATTTCGCCGCTTTTATAACTTTCCCCTAAAATAAGTCGCAGTTCTTCTTCAGAATGAGCAAGTTCATTTTCTTTCGCAGGCTCTAAACCGAGTAATTTTGTGAAAAATATAGCTGCACTATTGAGAAGCCAAATGAACGGATACATAATTTTATCAAATAAAATAAGTGGTTTTGCAAACTTTAAAGTGATTGCCTCTGCTTTTTGGATTGCAAAAGATTTAGGAACTAACTCTCCTAATACAACATGGAAAAAAGTAATCACACTAAAAGCAATAATAAAGGATAGCGTGTTAGCCATTGTCCCAGTAATATTGATTCTTTCAAATAGTGGTCGTAATAAATGCTCTACAGTTGGTTCACCAAGCCAACCAAGACCTAAAGAAGTGATAGTAATCCCGAGCTGACAAGCGGATAAATAAACATCTAAGTTAGATAGGACGCTTCTTGCAGCTAATGCTTGCTTATTACCTTCATTGGCAAGTTGATCGATTCGACTTTTTCGTACTTTTACAACAGCGAATTCTGATGCAACGAAAAAACCAGAAATAAGGATAAGTATAAAGATGAGAAAAATATTTAATATGTCCAAGTGTGTTCCCTATTCCAAAGTTTGGAATAAAGATGTCACCTCCTGCAATTATGTTATACTTTTATAATAAATCCAAATGAAAAGATTAGTCAAAGGAAATGGGTAAATAATGGTAGGTTTTAATAGTAGTTTTTTAATTTGCTGTTATTTTGTCCTCTATATAATAGGAATAACCGTCTACATTTAATTTAAGTAGACGGTTATTCTATGTTATGGTTTCGAAATACTTCTAGTTAAAGTATACGTATTTTGTTTAGAGTAGTTTGTTGTCCAGAAAGCTTGGAGAAACGATAAGATGCTATATGGAATATAAAGTAGTAATAAACCAATTGTAACAACTATAGGTGCTTTTCCGCCAAATTGAACGACAAATTGTAATAGTCCGTTTGTGTGAAAAATACATTCCATAAAAACGAATGAAAGAATAATGGAACTTAAAATAGATTTATGATTGGAAGTAAGTGCAATAAATAACGTATCAACAAGGAAAGATGAATTTTTTATTTCATATTCATTAGTATTATTTAAGAACGGTAGCCATTTTTTAATTGCTTGCATAACGATAATCATGGAAGCGCTACATACGATGATAATAGAGGAGAAGAAAGGAAACTTTATGAATTTCGCGATATAGAGAAGTGATAATAGGACTGAACATTGTAATATCACAGTGCTAAAAGAATATGGTATCCAACGAAATAAAGAACTGCACTTTTTTAATGAATTGGGTGCTTTTAAAAATAGATGACCAATTCCTAGACTTATAAAGAAACCGATTACAAGAGTGAATGTGAAACGAACTATCGATAAAAAATAAATTTCCCATATGTAGGGGAACAGTGGTGACGAATGATTAGAGGTATGTATTATATTTTGTGCATGTATAAGCTGATTTGCTGAGAAAAGGATAGGTTCATGCATCCAATCAATTGTTGGAATTGAAATGGAAGAAGGATGTGCAAAATTATGAAAAATGCTTACAAATCCAGTTAAATAAGAGTAATTATGTGTAATGAATAATGCTGGAATAGGACTTATGACAAAAATAATCAAAACACCGATTATAAATTTACATATATGTGAGCGCAATAAGGACATACAATCACCTACTCTTTGAATATTCAGAAAATTCTTATTCTTATTTTAGCCTTTTTCGGATGAAGTTACAACATATTTTTCTCGAAGTAGGTTAGAGAGAATGTACTACGCTCAAGATTATCCCGCTTTAACGGGCAGTAGGAATCCACCACAAAATTCGGCGAATGTGAAGAAGTTAGGTGGGAGTCGGGCTGCCCGTAAAGGCCCGATTGGTGAGGGCTAATAATAAGTGGGTGGAAAAATCCCCACTTATTAAAGTTTCACTTGATACAAGTGTATGATTAATGAATAAATTATGACGGAAAAATGAATAATTTTCAGAAAAATAAAATAAATCATTTATTTTTTTCTGAAAATATAATATAGTTATGGCACAGAAAGTATTTTAACATAAGGAGGCTATTTATGAGGATTAAAGGGAATTATGTGCCGAAAAGGGAAGTTTTATTTTGCTCCGGCTCAATTACAGTAGGGGAAGCGCTAGAGCACTTAAATAAAACAGGGTATCGTTGTGTACCAGTTTTAGATGAAAAAAAAGAGAAATTTTTAGGAAATGTATACAAAGTAGATATTTTAGAATATAAAGGTTCGCTTGAAGATAATGTATTACAATTATTGAACGATAAAGATGGGTACGTGAGAGAAGACTCTTCCTTCTTTAAAGTATTTTTTACAATTAAAAAGCTACCTTATTTATCAGTAGTTGATGAAAAAGGGGTCTTCCTTGGTATTTTAACTCATAAAAAAGTTTTTGAACTATTAGAAGATGCATGGGGAGTCCATTCTAGTAAATATTCTGTCATGATTGGAACACAAGATTATAATGGGGCTATTCAAAAATTATCGACAGTGCTAAAGAAATACACTGGTATTCAAAGTTTAATGACTTTTGATAATGATGCTTTATTAGTACGTAGAATTATGTTTACATTGGGAGAAGAGTTTGAAGATAGCGAATTAGAAACATTGCTAAAAGATTTAGAAGATCATGGATTTAGAGTTGTGTATGTTGAAGAGATGAAAAATCCACGTGAAGTTGAAACGATAGACTAACAAGTAAAGCCATCTTATTTTTGATGGCTTTTACTTTCTTTCACATAAAGATATCTAGATATAATAAAGTAAATGAATCTTAAATTTTTAAAAATATTTGTGTAATAGAATAAATAAAGGAAGTATATGTGGATAATTTCGATTTTCAAAAAATTCTATTTAAAAATATGTTTTTATTTTTCAACCAAATATGTTACTATATGTGTGATAAAAACAAAGAAGTCTGACAACCATATTCCAAGCAATACCACTCTAATGAGTTGGATATTCAAAAAAATCAAAAATAATAATTAGAGTAAGAATAAGGGGAATGGAGAAATTATGGAGAAAGACATTGCTTTGTGAGGGGCATATTTTATCAGCTTGAGCAGAGAGGAGGATGCATAGCATATTGTGAAAATAGAGATAAACAATGAAAAAGTGCTATGCAAATGAAAAGCATGAAGGGACGTTTAAGGCCAGGTGATACATTAGCAATTGGTTTAATGTTATTTGCACTATTTTTAGGAGCAGGAAATTTAATTTTCCCACCAGTTTTAGGGCAACAAGCTGGAGAGAATGTTTGGGTTGCTACAATTGGATTCCTTGTAACAGGAGTCGGATTACCCCTATTAGCTGTAACAGCTGTCGCGTTTGTAGAGGGGGACTTGAAAGCGCTATCTTCTAGAGTTCACCCTATATTTGCGTTTATTTTCCCATTAATTAGTTATTTAGCGATTGGACCATTCTTCGCCATTCCGCGTACGGGAGCCGTTTCATTTGAAATGGGTATGAAGCCGTTTCTATCAGAAGCAATGGTTTCAGAATGGTACATGCTATTTCTTTTCACTATAATTTTCTTCGGAATAACTTGGTATTTATCATTAAATCCATCTAAATTAGTGGATTGGTTCGGGAAATTTCTTACACCATTGTTAGTATTGATTGTTGCTGTAATTGTCGGAAAGGCAATTATTGATCCGATTGGAGAACCAGCTGCGCCGCTAGCGGCATACAAAGAGAATGCTTTCTTTGGTGGATTTATTCAAGGATATTTAACGATGGATGCAATTAGTGCGCTTGTATTTGGAATTGTCGTTGTACAAGTTATCCGCTCTAAAGGAATAAAAGAAAGTAGTCAAGTTGCAAAAATAACAGTAGTATCAGGTATTATTGCAGTACTTGGTTTAACGTTAATCTACTTATCACTTGCTTATCTTGGTTCAACAAGTACATCACTTGGGGTATCAGAGAATGGTGGGCTTATTTTAACGAATGTTGTAAATGAGTTATATGGAACAAGTGGTAAAATTTTATTAGGACTTGTTATTATACTTGCTTGTTTAACAACTTCAGTTGGATTAACATCAGCTTGTGCTGGCTTCTTTACAAACTTATTCCCGAAACTTTCGCATAAAACGATTGTAACAATGGTATGTGTGTTTAGTTTAATTGTATCTAACCTAGGTTTAACACAATTAATCGCAGTTACTTTACCAGTGTTAATGATCATTTATCCAGTTGCAATCGTATTAATCGTACTTTCTTACTTCCATAAATGGATTGGAAAGCGTAATACCATTTATATAGGAGCTATTTTAGGCGCATTGTTAATTAGTTTCTTTAACGGTTTAGAAAGTGCGAATATTAAAATTGACGCGATTTCTAACGTATTACAAATGTTACCATTATATAAAGAAGGAATAGGATGGTTAATCCCATCATGTATTGGCGGGATTCTCGGTTTCTTCTTCTATAAATCAAATGAATCAAGTGAGTTACAAAAGAAAGGTGCCTAGGCACCTTTCTTTTTTTGAAGGGGATTTTTATATTTTGTCTAAGTAGGTAAGTGGGAGGTTTGATAAAATGGCTAGTTTTGAAGATTTTTTAAATTTGGATTTGCGTATTGGGACGGTAAGGAAGGCGGAGGAATTTAAAGAAGCAAGGGTTCCTGCAATAAAGTTAGAAATTGATTTTGGAGAGCTAGGGGTTAAGCAGTCCAGTGCTCAAATTACGAAAAGGTACAGCCCAGAAGATTTAATCGGTCAACAAGTGGTTGCTGTTGTGAATTTCCCACCAAAGCGTGTGGCAGGATTTAAATCGGAAGTGCTCGTATTGGGTGGTGTTCCTAAAGCTGGCGATGTTGTTTTACTTCAGCCTAATATGGAACTACCGAATGGAACGAAAATTAGTTAGTGTGAAAGTGGGTGTTAATTTGGATATCGGACGAGAATATTTACAATGTGCAATTTCGAATTTCAAAGCAACACAAAACCAAGGAGAACGAGTACTTTCTCAATTATCTTATGAACATATAATGTGGTCTTCTCATGAGGAGACGAATAGTATTGCGATTATTATTAAGCATTTACATGGTAATATGCGTTCAAGATGGACGGATTTTTTAACGTCTGATGGTGAAAAAACAGATCGTAATCGAGATGATGAATTTGAAGTCGACTACAATTCAAAACAAGAAGCTCTTGCTGCGTGGCAAGAAGGGTGGGAATATGTTTTTGAAGCTTTGGATAATTTAACGCCAGAGCAGGTTTCGCAGAAAGTGTACATTCGCGGAGAAGAACACACTGTAATGCAAGCGATCCAAAGGCAGATTTCTCATTATGCTTTACATATTGGACAGATTATTTACATTGGTAAAATGTTAAAAGAAAATGAATGGGAGTGTTTAAGCATTCCTAGAGGTCAGTCTACTAGTTATTTACAGAAAAAACGTTCAACGTAATAATATGAAAGAAATCGATATAAGATAGGAAGCAAAAAAATAAGCCAAACGATAGATGGCTCCATGAACATTAGAATGCTACCTACAATAAGTCCATATGTAATAAGAAAGAAACCAAAGAGTGTATTTATAGGAATAAAACGTGAGACAAATAATTGCTGATTTTTGAAACAAGTGTTGTGAAATAAATAAAAGCGGAAATACCGTGTAGAGGTAATAAGATCTTTCTTTCTCGTTATTCTTTTTTTACATGTATGACAGATGAATGGTGGCTGCATTTCGTTACACTCCATTTTTGGAATTCATTAGTTTCATAATAATTTGAGACAAAATTAAGTACAACGCGTATATACCTATATATGCTCCTGCGAGTAGAAAAAATGGATTTAGTAAAATTCCATGAATGCTTGTCATGAAAACTAAATTTTGTATTAAAACATCATATATAGTAATAGAAATTATAGTCCCAAGTACATACAATGCTAGGTACGCAGAAATATGGAGCACAATACGAATTTTAGGATGTAAAGCAAGTAAATAAAAAGTAATTGATAGAGCGATTGGTAATGCTCCTATTAATAGCTTCAATTCATTTCACCTCATTAACAATATAGCCGAAATTTAAGCGGTCTATTCTCTAGAGCTTGTACATAACTTGAAATAGAGAGGGTGATAGTATGAATCGAGGCTTTTTTTACGTGAAATTAACAAGTGTACGCAAATTAATTTTATTTGTTATTACTACGGTATTAGCGACTTTTTTTCTTATTAGTGTAATGGTAACTTCCATGAAAGAGACGAAGTCAACGTATTTATATAACTGGTTGAATGAGTTATCAATGAATGGTTACATGTACGTTATTGGGAAAGAGAATCATTATTTTACACAGGAGTACAGGAATTTGAATCAAGACTTTTCTATTTCTTCATTCCTCTTTTCGATGGCTACGAATATTCGTTTTGACGATGTACGTAGTTTTGTCGGGAAAGAACTTCCGGGATTTGGGAAATATGATACAGAAATCGTTATAGCAGGTGAAGGAACAAATTACTCCAACTTACCGATAGAATCGAGTGTTCCGCTTGAAGAAGTAGTGAAGGAACGGACTGGAGAAGTTGGACATGTTCCTAAGCCTGATCCGAATAAAGAGAAGAAACAACCATCTCAAACGACGGGAAAAAGACAAGTTGCATTTATTTATCATTCACATAGCTGGGAATCTTATTTGCCGTTACTTAACTTAACGAATGATCCTAATCCAAATAAAGCAACGAGTTCTGTAACGAATATTTCAATAGTTGGCGATCGATTGCGAGAACAGTTAGAAGGTGAAGGGATCGGTGCTACTAACGATAAAACTGATGTTGGTCAAAAGTTAATAAGTAAAGGGTTAAACAGTAATAGTTCTTATAAACTGTCACGAGAAATTGTACAAGAAGCGATGGCTGGTAATAAAGAACTCCAATATTTTTTCGATCTGCACCGTGATAGTGCACGGAAAAATGTCACGACAAAAATAATTGGAGATAAATCATATGCGAAGCTTGCTTTTGTAATCGGGAAAGGTAACAAAAACTATGAAAAAAACTTACAATTAGCAACGGCTTTACATGAGACGATTAATAAGAAATATCCAGGAGTGAGCCGTGGTGTAATTCAAAAAGGATTCCAAACAGGAAATGGAGTCTATAATCAGGACTTATCAGGACAAGCCATATTAATTGAAGTTGGTGGCGTAGACAATACAGAGGAAGAATTAAATAGATCGATAGATGCTCTTGCTAAAGCATTTGGAGAATATTTTTGGCAAGCTGAAAAAGTGAATGGATAAAGTGAAACTTTAATCAGTGGGAGTCTTACTGCCCGCAAATAGTGAGAAAAACGTAAGCGGAAAGCTTACGTTTTTTGTTTGGACATAAGTTATGGTTAGAAAGAAATGTCACATAATAGACATAATTAACTATTATTATAGTAATATCGAAATTTGTCTATTTATAGTAAGGAATTTAGAAAGGGTTTTTTCAGAATAGTAGAGAAAATCTTTTTATAAGGAAAATTTTTAACTAATGGAATGGGTAGGGTGATCAAGGTGATTCGGGAGATTAGAGTAGAAGATGCAGCATTATTTTTACAATTAAGTAAGCAATTAGACGAAGAAACGAAATTTATGTTATACGAACCAGGAGAACGAAAAACTACAGTAGAGCAACAAGAAAAGATGGTCCACCGTTTTATAGAAAATGAATATGCGACAATATTTGTAGCAGTTGAAGAAGAGAGAATAGTAGGATTTATTTTAGTTAATGGAAATAATATTCAAAGAAAGAGACATGTGGCAGGCATTGTAATTGGTATTTTGCAAGAGTATAGTGGCCGAGGTATTGGAACGAGTTTGTTTAAAGAAGTAGAGAAGTGGGCAAGATTACATGATGTATGGCGTTTAGAATTAACGGTAATGGCCCACAATACAAGAGCTCAGGCACTATATAGCAAAATTGGATTTGAACAAGAAGGTGTCAAAAAATCTGCTCTTATCATCGATGGAAAAGGTGTCGATGAGTATGAAATGGCCAAATTATTAAAATAAGAGGTCGTTATATGAAAAAAAGATGGGTACTACTTGGTATCGTAGCAATGATACTAATTGTTGGAGTAGCAGGAATAAATTATAAGATGTACAAGGATCAAGAGGCGCGGGAAGTAAATGTAAATAATATATTCCCAAAAGCAAAAGAAACGATTGCTAATATGGATGGGGATATCGCAGTCATTAGTAATCCAAATTCGATGCTTGTACTTGTGAATAAAAATAGGCGATTACCAGATGGGTATAGACCGCCAGATTTAGTTATTCCGAAAGTACGTTACTCTAGTGAAGGTGATCAAGAGAAGAAAAAGATGAGGAAAGAGGCAGCGTTGGCACTTGAAGAAATGTTTAAGCAAGCTAATTATGAGCGGATTTTCCTTTTTGCAGTCTCTGGATTTAGATCTTTTGATCGACAAAAAGCATTAAATACGATGTATAAAAGGCAAGATGGAGAAGCAAAGACAGCAATGTCTAGTGCAGTCCCTGGTACGAGTGAACATCAAACAGGACTAGCTATGGATATTACATCTCAATCAGCTAAGTTTCAGTTAGAAACTGTTTTTGGGGAGACGAAAGAAGGTAAGTGGCTTTCTGAAAATGCCCATAAGTTTGGTTTTGTTATTCGATATACGAAAGAGAAAGAAGGGATTACCGGTTATCGTTATGAACCGTGGCATGTACGCTATGTTGGGAATCCGCAAGCTACATATTTATATGAAAACCAACTGACGATTGAAGAAGTAACACAGTAATGAATTGAGGGGAGAGGGCTAAGATGACGATGTTATATAAGAAAAAGGTACATGCATATATTACGAGAGAAAAAGAAGGGGTTATGCAATTACTCGTTTTTAAACATCGTGATATACGAGAGGCTGGTATCCAAGTGCCAGGTGGGACAGTAGATGAAGGGGAAACGTTAGAGGCAGCAATTTTACGTGAAGTGCAAGAAGAGTCAGGACTACGCCATTTTTGTATCGAGCGCTTCCTTTCTGATTACATTATTTATATGAAAGAAAAAAAGGAATATCAAAAACGTCATTTTTTCCACATTTCATTATTAACAGATGTGAAAGATACGTGGGAACATAAAGTAAGTGCTGGTGAGGAAGACAAAGGTTTAGTATTTTGCTACGAATGGATTGATATTGCAAAATGCCCTGAATTAGCAGGAAAACAGGGAGAGTTTTTACATTTGTTAGATGAGGTATATGCACAGTAATAAAAAGAGTTTGAAGCGAAGGATAATTCGTTTCAGACTCTTTTTATTTTTCGGGAAATTAAAGGTGTATTAAAAAGTAAGTTGAAACTTTTAAAGGGATATTAATTTGGAATAGGTTGAGGTGAAAAAATGAAAAAGTAAGAAGTATTCGTAAAAACTAAAAGGGGATATAAAGGAGAATATAAATGGAAATACAGTTTAATACAGTATTAAAAAAAGAATTAACAATTCATGATATACAGACCGCAATGGAAGAAGGAACGTTATCTTCCAAAGAATTAGTTATGTATTATCTTCATAGAATTGCACAATATGATCAAGATGGACCGAAAATTAATTCTATTTTAGAAATAAACCCGGATGCTATTTTTATTGCAGAAGCGTTAGATTATGAAAGAAAGATAAAAGGTGTAAGGGGACGATTGCATGGTATACCTGTTTTGCTAAAGGACAATATTGGAACGAATGATTCCATGCATACAAGTGCAGGTACGATTGCCCTAGAACAAAATATAAGTAGTGAAGATGCATTTCTCGTTACAAAATTGCGAGAAGCAGGAGCGGTGATAATAGGTAAAACGAATATGACAGAGCTAGCAAATGCAATGTCTTTTGAAATGTGGGCCGGATATAGTGCAAGAGGTGGTCAAACAATTAATCCTTACGGTACAGGAGAGGATGATATGTTCGTTGGTGGCTCCAGTACAGGGTCTGCTATAGCAGTTGCCGCTAACTTTACTGTATTATCCGTTGGAACAGAGACAGATGCTTCTATTTTGAGCCCAGCTGTTCAAAACTCGGTTGTAGGTATTAAGCCGACTGTTGGGTTAATTAGTCGTAGTGGAATTATTCCTTTCACTTATTCACAAGATACAGCTGGGCCATTTGCTAGAACAGTAACAGATGCTACTATTTTACTAGGGAGTCTAACTGGGGTGGATGAGAAGGATGTAGCTACTCATAAAAGTGAAGGAATGGCATATCAAGATTATACACCTTACCTCGATGCTAACGGTTTAAAGGGGGCAAAGATTGGTGTATTTAGCAATGCGCCAAAAGATTATTATGAATCTGGAGAATACGATGAAAAGTTGTTTAAGGAAACGATTCAAGTTTTACGTAGTAAGGGAGCGACAATAGTAGAAGATATTGATATTCCATCTTTTCATAGGGAATGGAGCTGGGGAGTTCCGCTTTATGAACTGAAGCATAGCTTAGATAACTATCTTTCTAAATTACCTTCTACCACTCCAGTACATTCTATGTTGGAATTAATAGAGTTTAATGAAAATATAGCAGAAAGAGCTTTGAAATATGGACAAGCTAAATTAGAGAGAAGAATAGATTTTCCTAACACGTTAAGAAATCCTGAATATTTAAATGCAAGATTAGAAGATGTATATTTTTCTCAAGAACAGGGTATTGATTTTGCTTTGGAAAAATATAAACTTGATGCGATTCTGTTTCCATCCTATATAGGATCCACTATATGTGCGAAGGCAGGTTATCCATCTATAGCAATGCCTGCGGGATATATGGAAAGCGGGAGACCTTTTGGAATTACGATTGCAAGTACTGCTTTTAGTGAAGGAATATTAATTAAACTAGCATACGCTTTTGAACAAGCGACAAAACATAGAAAGATACCAAACTTATCATGAATAGAGAATACAAAAGGACAGGTGAACCCTGTCCTTTTTGCTTTATAGATTAAAATGAAATATCTTTCTTCTCTGTCTTCTGATATTTTAATAAGCTAAAAGATAAACAGGCAGAACATAAAATAAGAAAAGAAGCGATCATATAAATCGTACGAACACCGAACACATCAGTAATAATGCCGACGCTAAGCATAGAAAGGCCGGAAGCTGTCGAGAGAAGTGCACCATGGGCTGTATACATCTTTGATAATAATGAAGGAGAGACACTTGATTGAAGAACTGTTGTTTGAGAAATATCTCTAATTTGATAACATGGTCCCATTAGAATGCAAAGAAATATAGCGATAAATGCGTTGCTTGTAACACCATATAGAAACGTAAGGATGCTAAACATAAGAGAGCCTAACGCCATGGAGCGTATTAAATTGTTTTGAATGTATGAACTCATTCTCCACGCTATTAGACCACCAATTAATGTACCGACATAGTAACTTGTATTAATATATCCCCACCATTCTTCACCTTTATGTAGTATAGTCGTTACATATGCCATCGTAATAGCACCAATCCATATTGTTCCTGCGAAAGTTTCAATTAAGTCCATTAGTGTAACTGTGCGCAAAGAAGGGTGATGAAATAATAGTTTCCAGCCTTCTAATAAAGCGGTGCTTTTTGAAGAGGAAGGCTCTGTTACTCGTTCAGTATGTATGGAACGTAATGAAAAGTGTAATGCAACACATCCAAAAATCATCAAAATGTTATTAATCATGAGTGTAGAAGTAGCGCCAATGAGAAGAACTATAATACTTGTAAATGAATAAGCTGTCGCTTGTGCAATTTGTGTTGAAAAGGAAAAGATACTATTTACTTTTACCAATTTTTCTTTTGGTGTTAGGCGTGGAAGGATGCTGTATAGTAATGGAGCACTCCACCCACTACATAATGAAATGAAAAAAATGAAAGTTAATAGAGCTAAAATGTTTGTGGATAAGACCGGGAATAAAATCATTAATAATAGCAAAAGAGCTGTTTTCAGCCATTGCAGAGTATATAGCAACGTATAAGATGGAAGCCAATTCATTATAAGTGGTGCAGATATGTTAGCGATAAGATTTGTAATAACTTGTAATAATGGAAAGAGAGCGGTAATTGTAGCTGATTTAGTTGTGATATAGATGTGAGTTGTAATAATCATTACGTATACAATGTCAGCAAGGATAATACATATTTTGGAGCCTAAATAGTAAACCAGTGAACAATTCCCCAATAAAAATACCACCTTTCAAATCAATAATGCTTTTTAATTATAATTATTATAATCTGCTGGTTATATTTTTGAAAGAATTAAATTTTTTGTCACTTTTTGAAAGGGATTTTCATGTATAATGAAGAATATATTAATATAGTATTTTATTAATGCTTGTTGTAACAGCGAATATATATAATAGCTTGTAGCAAACGCCCCTCTATGAGAAAGGGCGGATAAACCATTCTTTTCTTCATATACATATAGAAAATGAGAAAGAAAGTGAGGGTTGCATATGGCCGGATGGGTGATTTGGTTCATAATAGCAGGTATTTTATTTATCGCAGAAATGTTGTCGATTACGTTTTACATGCTTTGGCTTGGGATTGGGGCTGTTGTCGGAGGTCTTATTGCTTTGTTTGCTCCTGATGCACTATTTTTACAAGTTGTTGCTGGTGCGATTGTCAGTTTAACATTGACCTTCTTTACGAAAAGAATTTCAAAAAACTTTCGAGAAGCAAAAGGTTTTATTGATACAGTAGATAAACTTGTTGGTAAAAAGGGAATTGTTATGCAAGCGATTACAAGTGAAGTGAACGGTATTGTGAAAGTGGATGGAGATACTTGGACAGCTATTTCGGATACTCCTATTGATGCTGGAGAAAAAGTCTTTGTTATAAAGAGGCATAGTACTATTTTACAAGTAAAAAAGGAGAGTGAATAAATATGGTAGTAGCAGTAACGTTAACGATTATTTTCGCATTGATTGTCGTTGTATTTGTTGCATTGACGATTAAAATTATCCCACAGCAAAAAGTTGGGGTTATTGAAAGGTTTGGTAAATTTCAACGCATTATGCACCCAGGATTAAATATTTTAATCCCGATTGTAGATCGCGTTCGTGTATATCATGATTTACGTATTCAACAAACGAATGTACCACCGCAAAAGGTAATAACGAAAGATAATGTACAAGTAGAAATTGATACAATTATTTTCTATCAAATTGTTGAACCAGAACTTGCGACATACGGTATTTCTAATTATGAATATGGTGTTCGCAATATTACTTCTGCAACTATGCGTCAAATTATTGGTAAAATGGAACTTGATGAAACATTATCAGGTCGTGAGAAAATTTCAACAGAAATCCGCTTAGCGCTTGATGAAGCAACAGAAAAATGGGGCGTTCGTATTGAACGTGTTGAAGTAGTAGATATTAATCCGCCAAAAGATGTGCAAGCATCGATGGAAAAACAAATGAAAGCAGAACGTAATAAACGTGCAATCATTTTAGAAGCGGAAGCTGCAAAACAAGATAAAGTTCTTCGTGCTGAAGGTGAAAAACAAAGTAAAATCTTGATGGCTGAAGGGGATAAAGAAGCACGTATTCGTGAAGCTGAAGGTATAAAAGAAGCAAAAGAATTAGAAGCGCAAGGGGAAGCAAGAGCGATTGATGAAATTGCAAAAGCAGAACAAAATCGAATTGAGTTACTTCGTGCAGCAGATTTAGATGAGCGCGTACTTGCTTATAAATCATTTGAATCATTGATTGAGGTTGCGAAAGGGCCAGCAAATAAAGTCTTTATTCCATCTAATGCAATTGAAACACTTGGTACACTTGGGGCAATCGGAGAAATCTTTAAAGAAAAACAAGCGAAGAAACTACCTTCAAATGATACAGGTAAAGAACAATAAGAATGAGAAAGAGAAATGGGATGCCATTTCTCTTTTTTTGTGCGTATATTACATAAAGCTTGTACATATTCATGTATAAAGAAGGTGATACAGTGAAAAAGTATGCAAATCGTATACATGGAAAGAAACTAATTTCATTACTCTTTTTATATGCACTAGTAGTAATTATTATTGCGTCGATTGTGACGTCACTTTTACATACAATGAAATCTTATTATGCGAATCAGTGGTTTGGAAAAGTATCGATGCAAGGTTTTGTTCAAATGATAGAAAGTGAGAATCATTACTATGGATATGATTATTTTAAAAAATATAAACGGGACTCAGTTGGAAGTTTACTATTCTCTATCGCGACGGATTTAAAAATTAAAGATTTAAGAACGTTTGTTGGTAAAGAAGTACCCGGTATGTCAAAATATTATTCTAACATTATCGTAGCTGGTGAAGGGACGAACTATACGAATATTCCTAATGAATCTAGTGTACCAATTGAAGAAGTAACGAAAGAACGAGAAGTAGCAAAAGACAAAGTTACAGAAGCGGAAAAGAAAAATCCAGTGCAAAAAAAGAACGGGACAAAAAAGGGAGAAAGCGCGGTATATATTTACCATACACATAGCTGGGAATCCTTCTTTCCGTTATTACCAGGGGCTACCGATCCATCGAGTCCAGATGTAAATGTGTCCTTATTAGGGAACCGTTTTAAGGAGCAACTTGAAGGACAAGGAATTCCAGTAATTCATGATAAAACGAATATGGGTGATTTACTAGCAAGTAAAAAATGGAAATGGTATCAGTCGTATACAGCATCTCATGAATATGTAAAAGAAGCATTAGCACAAAATAATAAAATTGCGTTTCCGATTGATATACATCGTGATGATCAGCGAAAGAAAGTAACAACAAAAGTCATTAACGGGAAATCGTATGCAAGATTATATTTTATTATTGGGATGGAAAACGAAGGGCGTGCTGAAAATGAAAAAATCGCAAGGGCGATCAATAGCTATTTAGATGAAAACTATTACGGATTAAGTAGAGGGATTTTTCCGAAGTATAAAAAAGATGGAAATGGGATTTATAACCAAGATTTATCTAAAAACGCAATATTAATTGAAGTTGGTGGTGTGGATAATACGTTAGATGAACTATATAATACCATTGATGTGTTAACGGAAGCGTTTAGTAAGTATTATTGGAACAATGCGGAGAAAGTGAATGGGTGAGGAACGGGAAACTGTTCCTTTTTTGTGTTACTTAAAAAATTATTAGGATTTCATAATGTGAAATAAGAGAGGGATTGTACCTATTAAAATTGATATAATAATCGAAAATTCAGTCATCTAATAGAGTTTCTAAACTTTTTAGTATATTATTATGGGAAATTGGAGGGGAAAGAATGGCAATTAGAACAGGGGAACAGTATATTGAAGGATTGCGAAAAAGAAATCCTGAAATTTGGATTGGTGGAAGAAAAGTAACGGATGTAGTAAATGAAGATGTTTTTCGCGAACCTATTTTACAAATTGCTAACTTATATGATATGCAGCACAATCCAGAATATCAAGATAAGATTACTCATATATGCGAAGAGACAGGCGAAAGGGTCTCAAATGCCTTTTTAGTGCCAAAAAATTATGAGGATTTAAAAGCACGTCGTGAATTATTTGAAGTATGGGCAAAAGCTACCTTCGGTTTAATGGGAAGAACACCAGATTTTTTAAATGTAACAGTGACTTCAATGGCAAGTAATTCTTGGTTTTTTGAGAAGTTCAATCCAGAATGGGGAACGAATATAAAGAATTATTATAAACATATACGGGATAATGATTTATTTTTAACACATGCGATTATTAATCCGCAAAATGATCGTAGTAAGGCTTCTCATCAACAAGAAGATGAAACGATGCATTTAGGTGTAGTAAGTGAAACAGCAGAAGGGATGTATGTTAGTGGTGCTAAAATGTTAGCGACACTTGCTCCAATTACAGACGAGGTAATTATATATTCCTATCCAAGTTTTAAGCCAGGTGATGAACGTCATGCAATCTCTTTTGCAGTACCAATTGATGCACCAGGACTAAGAATTCTTTGTCGTGAGCCAATGCAAGATGGAAAACGTTCTTTATTTGATCATCCTCTTGCATCAAGGTTTGAGGAAATGGATGCATTACTAGTATTTCATAATGTGTTTATCCCATGGGATAAAGTATTTATTTATCAAAATATAGAAGCTGGGAATCAATTGTATCCTAAAACGGGAATTGGTCATCAACCAGCGCATCAATCTGGAGTAAGAGGATTAGTAAAGCTTTCTTTCGCTGCTGAAGTAGCTATGAAATTAGCAGATTCGATAGGAGTAGATGGATTTTTGAATGTACAAAACCAGTTAGCAGAGCTTATGCAAGATGTAGAAACGATACGTGCGCTCTTACAAGTAGCTGAGTATGAATATGAAACGAATCCATATGGAGAAGTTATTCCTGCAAGGTTGCCACTTGATACGATACGCAGTTTATTACCTAAAATGTATCCACGTGCAATTGAGATTATTCAAACTATTGGTGCTGGTGGATTATTAATGTCACCGACAGGTGCAGATTTTATGAATCCAGAAATTCAAGACGATATGGAAAAATACTATATCGGGCGTGAAGGAGTATCTTCTGAGGAACGAGTTCGTTTATTTAAATTAGCATGGGATTTATGTGGAGAAGCTTTTGGACAACGGTTATTACAATATGAGCGTTATTATTCTGGAGATCCGGTGCGTAAAATGGGAATGTTTTATAATGCGTACAAAAAACAACAAACGTTTTCCCTAGTAAACAATGCTTTGCAATCAAGTTCATCTGAAGGTGCTTTAAGTTAAACAAAAATGTTTGCGCTTACATTTTTATTTGGAAAAGGAAGGAGCAACAGATGATAACAAGAATTTTACTGTTAGGATGTAAATCTTCTTATATTTTTAACAACATCTAAAACTAGAGAACTGTAACTGGAATAGGGGAGGTAAATGATTTGATCGCTTCTATCGGTAAAATTTGTAAAATTCTAAATTGTTTTACGAGTGATGAGCCTGTACTAGGTAATTCTGAAATAGCGGAAAAACTAAATATGAATGCAAGTACGGTTCATCACCTTGTTCGTACGTTGTGTGCAGAAGGAATGCTCATTCAAGATGAGCAAAGAAAATATAGATTAGGCTGGAAATTGTTAGAGTGGGGAAACCAGGTTATGTTTCAGCAAGAGATTTATAGCGGAGCAATTCCACTTGTAGAAGAGCTGGTTAGAAATTTTAATGGGACTGTGCATATTGGTATGTATGATCGTGGTGATGTCGTATTTATTTTGAAAGTGTCATCAAGGGAATCAGTTCAAATTTCAACACATGTTGGATCAAGAGAGCCTGCATATTGTACAAGTACAGGGAAAGTGTTGCTTTCGTTTCATTCATCTTCATTAGAATGTACGTCAGAAAAAGAACTTTTACGACGAGCCCCTAATACAATTACTTGCGTGAAACAATTTCAAGTGGAGTTACAGAAGATTCGTAAACAAGGATATTCAATTAGTGATAATGAAAATGAACATGGACTATATGGAATTGCTGCTCCAATTCGATCTTATACTGGCAGAACTATTGCGGCGCTTAATATTGTTGGTCCCATATCATATATGCAGGGAAGTAAACGTGAAATCATAATTCAAAGTGTGATGAATACAGCAAATTTGATTTCAAAGGAATTTGGTTATTTAGAAATCTAACTCTAGAAGAAGAGAGATGAGAATCATTTATATACATGAGCAGTGTATACCTGAATTAACGAAATCAATTGTTTCAATTGGTGCTTTTGATGGTGTACATAAAGGCCATCAAACTGTTATTAAAAATGCTGTTGAGAAGGCAAAGGAATTAAAGATAACAAATGTTGTGTATACATTTGATCCACCACCACGTTCTTATTTTCAAGGGGCGCAAATATTAACAGCCATTGAAGAGAAGGTGAAACGTCTTCAAAATCTCGGTGTTGAACATGTGATTGTAATTCGGTTTGATGAGTCATATATAACAAAAAGTGCGAGCTGTTTTGTTCAAGATTTAAAAAGGCTAAATCCTGTAGACATTTATATTGGTCAAGATTTTAGGTTCGGAAAAAATCGAGAAGGTAATATAGAGCTGCTAAGAGAACACTTCAATATTTCTATAGTGAAAGATGTTTGCTGTGAAGAAGGTGAGCGAATATCTTCAACAAGAATTAGAAATTATGTATGTCATGGAGAGTTGCAAAAGTCTAGCTCTTTACTCGGTTAGTCTTTTAAAACGATATAAATAGAAGGAATAAAGAGGAGGAAATAATATGTCTAAAACACTGCAATCTTTTAATTTACTAAAATGGATTGATGAGAATAAGGAGTTATTGAAGCCGCCAGTAAATAATAAAGTTATTTGGCAAGATTCGGAATTTATCGCCATGATATTAGGTGGTCCAAATAGAAGACGTGATTTCCACGTAGATCCTTCAGATGAATTTTTCTATCAAATTAAAGGTGAATGTTATGTGGAGTGTATTACAGAGGAAGGTAAGCGGGAAGTCGTCACAGTAAAAGAAGGGGATGTATTTATGCTGCCAGCAATGGTACCACATTCACCACATCGTGTTGCTAATACATTTGGGCTAGTAATTGAAAGAAAACGTAGCCAAGGGGAACTTGAGGATTTCGTTTGGTTCTGTGACGAGTGTAATCATGAAATGCATCGTGTACGTGTTCAATTAAATGATATCGAAAAACAAGTAAAAGAAGCAATTCATAGTTTTAATTCAAATAAGGAAATTCGAGCGTGTAAGAACTGCGGTCACATTATGCCAGAAGAAGTGGAGGAATGGAAGTGCGAATAGATTTTCATACACATATTATTCCTGAAACTTTTCCGGATTTTGAAGAGAAGTTTGGTGGCGGTCGTTGGCCGATATTAAATCGGACTTGTACATGTGGTGCAAGTATTATGGTTGGAGGTAAAAACTTTCGTGACGTTACAGACCAAGTCTGGTGCCCTAAGAAAAGAATTGAAGATATGGACCGTGAAGGTGTAGATATTCAAGTTTTATCGCCAATCCCTGTTACATTTTCGTATTGGGCAAAACCAGAGGAAGCCGAAAGTATGGCACGTATTCAAAATGATTTTATTGCAGAAACAGTTTCAGCACATCCAGATCGTTTTGTAGGGTTAGGAACAGTTCCGATGCAAGATGGAGAAACTGCAATTCGTGAAATGGAGCGTTGTATAACGGAATTAAATTTACATGGTATTGAAATTGGCACAAACGTAAATGGTAAAAATTTAGATGATCCATCGTTTATTGAATTCTTTCGAATGGCTGAAAAATGGCAAGTTCCGATTTTTATTCATCCATGGGAAACATTAGGGCGCGATAGAATGCCACATCATAATTTTATGTATACAGTTGGGATGCCAAGTGAAACAGCACTTGCGGCAGCTACACTAATATGTAGTGGGATAATGGAGAAATTTCCACGGTTAAAGGTTTGTTTTGCACATGGGGGAGGGTCTTTCCCATATATTTTGCCAAGATTAGATCAAGGATGGAAAGTATGGCCACATTTACGGTTGACTACATACCCTCCTAGTTATTATGCAAAGAAATTTTATTTTGATTCTTTAAATTATGATCCTATTAATTTGAAATATATGATTGAAAGATTTGGACATGAAAAGATTTTCATGGGTTCAGATTATCCATTTTTATTGCGAGAAGTTGATCCGGGAAAAGTGATTGATGAAACAGTCGGTTTATCGGAGGAACAAAAAGCAGCGATGCTTGGGGGGAATGCTGCGGGATTTTTAAATATTGATATAAAGAAACGAGGTGTAGCATATGCAGAGATTACAAACACCTGAGGGCAAATTAAGTGAGTTAGGAATCACACTACCAGCTATCCGCCCAGCAGTTGGAAATTATGTGAGTTGTGTAAAAGTAGGTAACTTATTGTTTACTGCTGGACAAGGGGTAGATGAGTATCATGGGAAATTAGGAAAGGATATTTCAATTGATGAAGGATATAAAGCAGCAAGACAATCAATGTTGAATTTATTGAGTGTTGTGAGAAACGAACTAGGAGATTTAAATAAGGTGAAACGAGTTGTAAAGCTGCTTGGTTTTGTAAATAGTACGGAAGATTTTATTAATCAGCCAAAAGTAATGAACGGGGCATCTGATGTATTAGTAGATATTTTTGGGGAAAAGGGAAAACACGCCCGATCTGCAGTCGGTATGGCTCAATTACCTAATAACACAACAATTGAAATTGAGATGGTTTTAGAAATTGAGGAGTAGGAGGTAAGGAAGGTGAACAAAGAATTATTAGCTGACAAAATGAAAGTAAAAGATGCGAAATTGTTTATTGATGGACAATATGTGGATTCCATATCTGGCGAAACATTTGATACGTTCAATCCAGCGACGAATAGAAAGCTTGCTTCCATTGCAAAGGCAAATGAAGAGGATACAAAAAGAGCAATTGATGTGGCAGAACGTACATTTAAAAGCGGCATTTGGAGTAAAATGCCTGTGGAAGAGCGGTCGAATATTTTATGTAAAATGTCAGATTTGATTATGGAAAGAGTGGATGAACTAGCGTATATAGAAACTCTTGATGTTGGGAAACCGATTAAAGAAAGTAAAGGATTCGATATACCACGTTCGGCGCATAATTTTCGCTTCTTTGCTGAAATGGCTAAATATATGGTGCATGAGCATTATGACAAACATAACTTTATGTCATATGCAAAGTATGCTCCCGCGGGAGTGACCAGTTTAATCATTCCTTGGAATTTGCCATTTATGCAAATGACGTGGAAAGCATCAGCTGCACTTGCTTCTGGTAATACTGTTGTTGTCAAACCAGCCTCCTATACTCCATTAAGTGCAGTTATGCTCGGTGAAATTGCAAATGATGCAGGACTACCTCCAGGTGTACTTAATATTATTACAGGTCCAGGGAATACTGTCGGGACAAAAATGACAACACATCCAGCTGTAAGAAGAATTTCATTTGTTGGAGAAAGTAATACAGGAAAAACAATTATGCGTAATGCATCAGAAAACTTAATACCTGTTTCGTTAGAATTAGGGGGTAAATCAGCAAATATCGTATTTGAAGATGCAGATTTAGATGAAGCGGTACAAGGATCGATTGAAGCTATTTATCGGAACCAAGGAGAAATTTGTTTAGCTGGTTCAAGATTACTTGTGCAAGAAAGTGTATATGAACAGTTTTTAGAGAAATTTGTAGCGGCTGTAAAAAGAATAAAAGTGGGAGATCCTCTTTCTGAAGATACAGATATGGGAGCGCTTGTATCAAAATCTCATTTAGAAACAGTTGATCGTTATGTAGAAATAGGAATTTCAGAAGGGGCAAAATTAGCCTATGGTGGAAAAAGAGTGGAGAGTCTAGTAGAAGGAAACTTTTATGAACCTACTATTCTATATGATGTCGATAATAGTATGCGTGTAGCGCAAGAAGAGATATTTGGCCCAGTTCTAGTTGTTATTCCATTTAAAACGGAAGAGGATGCAATTCGCATTGCGAATGATTCCATTTATGGACTAGCTGGAGTTGTTTGGACAAATAATCTTAGACGAGCGCAACGAGTGGTTTCACAAATCGATTCAGGCTTACTTTGGATTAATTGTTGGTATGTTCGAGATTTACGTACTCCATTTGGCGGTTCGAAGGCGAGTGGGATTGGTAGAGAAGGTGGACGTCATAGTTTCGAATTTTATACGGAAGCTAAGACGGTTACGATGAAATTATAAAGGTGATGTTTTAACTTAAAGTTCAAAGCTCCCATCTGACATTTATGGAAATAAAATAGTTAGGTGGGGGCTAGTTATCATGTCATTGATTGGGGATATATAAATTTAAAAAATGAGGTGAAAGCAATTGTTAATTAAAGAATTAGCTGATGAACTATTACAAGCTGAAAATTCACGAGTAGGGATACCTCCTTTTACTGAGAGATATGCTAATTTATCTGTTGAGGATGCTTATAATATTCAGCTTGAAGTAGTAGAAAGAAAGTTGGAGAATGGGCGTTGTGTAATTGGAAAGAAAGTTGGACTTACGAGTGTTGCGATGCAGCAGATACTTGGGGTAAATGAACCGGATTATGGACATTTACTAGATGATATGAAGATAGAAAATGGTAGTGAAATTTCAATAAGTTCCTTTGTATCTCCCAAAATAGAGGCAGAAATAGGGTTTGTTTTAGCAGAAGACTTAAATGGGCCTAATATTACATATGTTGACGTACTAATGGCGACGAAATATGTAGTGCCTACACTTGAAATTATTGATAGTCGAATTGCTGATTGGAAAATTCGGCTTGCTGATACAGTGGCGGATAATGGATCGTCGGCAAAAGTTGTAATTGGTGATACATTCTCTAGCATTGATAAAGTAGATTTACGTACAACCGGAATGACACTTTATAAAAATAATAGTTTAATTGCAACGGGTGCTGGTGCGGCTGCATTAGGGCATCCTGCGCAAGCTGTTGCTTGGCTAGCTAATAAACTTCATGAGTTTAATATTGGATTAAAAGCAGGGGAGTTAATTTTACCAGGTGCGTTATCTGGTGCAGTCTCAGTAAATAGTAAAGATAGTATTCAAGCTGATTTCGGTTCACTCGGATCGGTTTCTGTTACCTTCATATAGATTAGAGGATTGAAAAAGGAGGGATAGATGTGGAGAAAGTAAAGGTAGCTATTATTGGATCAGGTAATATTGGCACGGATTTAATGTACAAATTAAGAAAAAGTGAAGTCATAGAGCTGAATACCATGATCGGAATAGATTCGGAATCGGATGGTTTAAAGCGAGCAAAAGAAGCGGGATACGAGGTTTTTGATAATGGAATACAAGCAATTATTGATAATCCAAGTTTAGCTGATATTGTATTTGATGCAACTTCAGCTAAAGCACATAGTTATCATGCAAAAGTATTAGGAGAACTTGGAAAAATAGTAATTGACTTAACACCTGCTGCATGTGGACCGTTCGTTTGCCCTGCTATACAAAATAATAATTTTGTAGATAAGCAAAACGTTAATATGATTACGTGCGGGGGACAAGCAACGATTCCGATTGTTTATGCTATTAACGATTCCGATTGTTTATGCTATTAATGAGGTAGCAAATGTTACATATGCAGAGATAGTTGCTACAATTTCAAGTTTAAGTGCTGGTCCAGGTACACGGGCAAATATTGATGAGTTTACTATTACCACAAAGCGTGGAATTGAAGAAGTTGGTGGAGCAGACAGCGGGAAAGCACTTATTATATTAAATCCTGCAGACCCGCCTATTTTAATGAGAGATACAGTATATTGTGAAGTTGAAAATATGGATGAATTTTCTATCCAAGAAGCTATTTATAAGATGGTTGAAGTAGTGAAGCGATATGTTCCGGGTTATTCTTTAAAACAAGAGCCGATGTTTGATGGGAATCGAGTAACTGTATTTTTAGAGGTTGAAGGAGCTGGAGATTATTTTCCCCCTTATGCCGGTAATTTAGATATTATGACAGCGGCGGCATTAAAAGTAGGTGAAGAATTTGCCGTGCAAATCATTTCGGAGAAGAAAAGAGGTGTAATGAATGAGGCGAAATAGTGAAATGCCAGTGAAAATAACGGAAGTTTGTTTACGTGATGGAAGCCATGTAATGAAACATCAATTTACAGAAGAACAAGTTCGATCTGTAACTAGAGCATTAGATGAGGCCGGTATGCATTATATTGAAGTGAGTCATGGAGATGGTTTAGGAGGCTCCACATTACAATATGGAAAGTCATTAGTTAATGAAATGAAGTTGATTGAAGCAGCGGTAGATGAGTGTAAGCAAGCTAAAGTAGCTGTTTTGTTAATTCCTGGTATTGGAACGATCCATGAGTTAAAGCAAGCTGCAAATATTGGTGCGAAACTTGTTCGTGTAGCGACGCATGTAACAGAAGCAGATGTTTCAGCACAGCATATTCAATTTGCGCGTGAGTTAGGTATGGAAGCGTGTGGCTTTTTAATGATGGCACACGCTGCACCGGTTGAAAAGTTAGTAGAACAAGCAAAGCTTATGGAGGATTATGGTGCTGAGGCGATTTATGTAACAGATTCAGCGGGTGCTTTATTGCCTCACGAAGTACGTGAACGTATTCGAGCATTACGTCAATCTTTAAATGTCGAAATTGGTTTCCATGGTCATAATAATCTTTCTGTTGCAGTAGCGAATACAGTGGTGGCAATCGAAGAAGGTGCGACACGTATTGATGGAAGCGTGCGGTGCCTTGGCGCAGGAGCTGGAAATGCCCAAACAGAGGTATTACTCGCTGTTTTAGATCGTATGGGATATAAGCTAGATATAGATTTATATAAGATGATGGACTTAGCTGAGGATGTTGTTGCACCTTTATTGCCAGCACCGCAAGAAATTCAAAAAGGAAGTCTTGTAATGGGATATGCTGGTGTATATTCTAGCTTTTTATTACATGCTGAAAGAGCGGCAAAGCGTTTTGGTGTAGACGCCCGTGATATTTTAATAGAACTTGGGAAAAGAAAAGTAGTTGGTGGACAAGAGGATATGATTTTAGATGTCGCGGCAGAATTAGCAAAGATAAAAATGGGGGTGTAAAAGATGGCTTTAATAAAAGGGGCAGATATAGAAATTGTTGACTATTTACTTCAGGCTGAAAAAGATAGAAAAGAAGTAGTGAAAGTAACGGATAAGCATCCGGATTTAACAGTGGATGACGCATATAGATTGCAAAAATGTTTAATTGAACAAAAAATGAACGAAGGTTCAAAAAGAGTTGGGGTAAAACTTGGATTAACAAGTAAGGCAAAACAACAAATGATGGGTATTGATGAAGCGATATACGGATATTTGTTGGAAGATATGTTAGCGTTCGAATGGGAGCCATTACAATATGAAACATTGATTCATCCAAAAGTAGAACCAGAGATTGCCTTTCTAATGGGTGAGGATTTACAAGGAACGAATGTGACAGCTGAGGATGTATTAAAGGCAACAAAATATGTTGCGCCAGCTTTAGAGATTATTGATAGTAGGTATTTAAATTTCAAATTTACATTACCTGACGTAATAGCAGATAATTGTTCATCTTCAAAATTTTTATTAGGAAGTAGATGGATGGATGCTAAAGAAATAGACTTAGCTAGTGTAGGGATGGTTATGTCGAAGAATGGTAAGATTGCTACAACTGGAACGGGGGCAGCAGTGCTGGGACATCCAGCAGAGGCAATTGCTTGGGCGGTAAATAAACTTGGTTTACAAAATGAAGGATTTAAAAAAGGTGATATTGTATTAAGTGGAGCATTATCTGAAGCGATTGCATTTAAAGCAGGAGATTCCATAATTGCACAATTTGATGATTTAGGAAGTGTAGCGATGTTTTGTGAATAAATAGTAAAGCGAGAGATAAAAATGCCAATTATACAAATTCAAATAATAGAAGGTAGAAAGCAGGAGCAAATTCAAAATCTAATATTTGATGTTACAGAGGCAGTTGCGAAAAACTTAGATGTAGATGTTGGACGAGTGCGTGTTTTAGTGAATGAAATCCCGAGTTCACATTGGGGAGTAGGAGGAAGGTCTAAAGCTAGTTTAGATGAAAAATAGGTGTTAACAAAAGCAATTTTCATTCATTTTAGAATGGGGATTGCTTTTGTTATTTTGAAAATTTTTAATAATATGTTAAAATCTAATCTTGGTTTTAAGTTGATAAGGAGGAATAAGCATGCAAATACTACTAATACGCCACGGAGAATCAGAAGCCGACATTTTAAATGTACATGAAGGACGAGCTGACTTTGAATTAACAGAAAAGGGAAGACAGCAAGTACAAAGACTTGTACAGAAAGTGAAAGCGGATTTCCCGCCAGATTTCATTTGGGCAAGCACATTAAAACGTGCTCGAGAAACGGCTGAAACATTAGCGGAAGAAATCGGATGCCCAATTCAACTAGAAGAAGAATTAATGGAGTTTAATAATGGAGTACAAGCCGGTTTATCCTTTGAAGAAGCGAAAAAATATCCAGAGCCAAAATTTCTCCATGATCGTTTTGAAAACGGGGAATCATTTATCGAATTTAGAATGAGAATAGAAGGAATCTTTTCTAAAATCGTGACAGAGAATACATATGACCGAATTGCAATTGTTGCACACGGTGGTGTAATAAATAGTATTTTACGAGCGTTTTTCCAAATGCCAATTAGCATGGACTATTATTTTAAAATGGGAGATACGGGAATTAGTTTGATTGAACTTACGAATAAACAGAAAACTATTCATTGTATAAATGATACAAATCATTTAGATGGAATGTAAGAGGATATGTACAAAGTTGTATTTTTTGATGTTGACGGTACTCTTTTAAGCGAGATTGATAGAAGTATGCATGAAAGCACAAAAGAAGCGATACAAAGGTTAATAGATAAAGGAATTCACGTAGTTGTTACAACAGGGAGACCATATAGTTTATGCTCACAATTTAAAGAGCTGGGCATAAATACGTTTATTTCTGCAAATGGTGCACATATAAAATGTGCTGATGAAGTTGTACATAAATCGGTACTTTCAAGTGAAATTGTTCATGATATTTCAAGTTTTGCTGAATTACATGGTCATAGTGTTTCTTATTTTACAGAAGAATTTGTAATGAATGGTATTGCCTCAAAAGACGAACGTGTAATACGAGCATTAAATGAAACGTTAAATTTAGAGCATTATCCTGACAAAGTTAGAAACTTATCAGAAGAGATTTATTGTGTATGTCTGTATGCTGATGAAACAGAAGCTCAAAAATTCTTTGAAAGATATCCAGCACTTACGTTTGAACGTTTTCATGGTTACGTTATGAATGTGTTGGAAGATAATAAAGTATCGAAGCTCACTGCAATTCAAAAGGTATTGGAACATCTAAAAATTTGTAAGTCAGAAGCAATTGCATTCGGAGATGGTGGGAATGATATTGAGATGTTACAGTATGTAGGATTAGGAATTGCGATGGGGAATGGCGGAGAAGAGTTAAAAACAAGAGCAGATTTCGTTACAAAGAAATCAAGTGAAGGTGGCATTTCTTTTGCTTTAAAAGAGTTTGGGATTATTTAGAGATATTAGTTAGTCAGTATGAAAAATCCTGTTTTAAAAACAGGATTTTTTTGTCTAACAATATTCTTGCAATAAAAGGAAGAATATGAGTATAATAAAAAGTAGTTAGGTAAGCTAATTAAATGAAAGAAAGGAGAGTGAAAATGAATGGATTCAAAAAAAGATGCTCTTCCTTTAGGGATTGAGCCTTATGCAGAGTTAATAAAAAAGACAGCATCAGCGGATACGGATCCAATCGCAGCAAAACTTGGTTTGTTAATGTTATGGACGTCTGATAATGTTCTAGATGCTGTTGATGTAGATTTAGCTCCGCTTGGTATTTCAGAAAGTAAATTAGATTTTTTACTGTTGTTTATTTTGCGTGAAATGGAATCGAATGGGGGAGAAGTGAACATGAGTCCTTCGGATATTGCGAGCCGCTTAGGGATTACACGTGCTTCTGTCACTGGCTTATTAGATTGGATGGAGAAACGAGAGTTAATCGTAAGATTCAATCATTCTGAAGATCGAAGAAGATTAAAGGTGAAAATTACTCCGAAAGGAAAAGAACTAGTTACGCATTCTTTACCGACTTTTTGGTCATCTTGCGCTTCGTTAATTGATGACTTTAGTCAAGAAGAGCGTCAAGCTTTAGAGAAGCTATTAAATAAAATGCAAGTAACTATGCAAAAGAAATTAGGAGAAGGCAGATAAAGAAGTTGATTGTGCAAGTCAACTTTTTTATTTAAATATATAATTAGGTTACCTTATTATATGTTTAGCTAATTTAATGAGGGGTGGTGATATGTCTTTTAACGTAAACAAATTAAGTAAGTGTTGAAGGAATGTCGTTTTGAGTAGTTTACTTTAGATGTTTTAAACTGATGGGGAAAATCATTGTAAGGGGGAGATTTTAGGATGGAAATATCAAAAGAAGTAAATAGTGAAAGGAATTACACAATAATGACAGCGGTGTTATCTTGGGCAGGCATGGTAGTTATGTCCAGCCTATATGTGACGATTCCTTTAACCTCTCTATTTTCAGACCATTTTAAGGTATCATTAGCGCAATCTGCGGCTACAGGCAGTATATTTTCTGTAGGCTTTGCTATAGGTTGTTTGTTATTTGGGGCAATCTCTGATAAATATGGGCGAAAAAAAGTGATCTTTATTGGATTGCTTGCACTCTCGATTGTTTCTTTTTTCTTAGGGTTCGTGGATAGCTTATTCTGGCTTGTTATTCTTCGAGGATTACAGGGTATAGCAGCAGCTACATTTTCTCCAGTAGCGTTGGCTTACGTTGTAGAAATATTTCCAGTAGAGAAAAAGGTTACAACAATTGGGTTTGTCAGTACTGGTTTTTTAGTAGCTGGAATTGTAGGGCAAGTAATAAGTACGGCTGTTAGTCAGCATTTTGGATGGCATATGGTGTTCTTTCTTCTTAGTATTGTCTATATCATTACTGCTGTATGGGTTCATTATTCTCTTCCAAAAGGGGAAACGTCTCAATACTATACTGATATTTTTGGACCAATTAAACAGATGGGTAAAGTTTTTACACATAAAAGCTTAGTATTGAGCTATATGATTGCATTTGTTTTATTAATGGCTTTTGTTAATATGTATACTGTTTTAGGAAATTATTTGAGCTCTCCTACTTACAATTTAACTCCAGAACAAATTATTTATTTTCGCTTAGCAGGGCTATTTGGTATGTTGCTGTCACCACTTGCGGGTCGTTTAACAAAGAGGTTCGGAGTAAGGCGAGTTCTTCAGGGAGGATTGTTTGTGGCTATTTTTGGTCTAAGTTCAATGGGCTTTATTTCGAACCTGCCGCTACTTGTAATGATGAGCATCTGCTTTGTAATAGGTATTGCTATATCTGTTCCGTCTTTAGTTTCTCTTGTTGGCCAATTAGGAGGGGGAGCAAGGGGAATAGCAGTTTCTATTTATACTTTTATTTTATTTTTAGGAACTAGTATAGGACCTATTATTTCTATTTATCTTATGAAAATAGGAGACTACGCTCAGACGTTTGTTTTATTAGGATTGATACTCTTTATTGGTTTTGTTTCCACTCTTTTTATTCGAATAAAGGAATGCAAGGATCTTTAATATGTTCAACTAATAAAATATGAATTTGTCCGCGATGATGATAAAAGTGTGCAACGATTTCAAGCAACCATTCGAATCGAGAATAAGAAATTCCCCAATAAGCAGTCATAATTTCCGCTAACCCTTCATTGGAATAGGATAAGAAAGTTTTAGAAAGTAGTTCGTACCCTTTTATCATCATTTGTTGCATTTGAGTAATTGTTTTTGGTGTTTGTTCTATATAAAAGGTATGTAAATTTTTTTCCGTAATACCATTTAATATGAGTAAATCCGCATGGCAAATAAGTGAAAGATGTGTATACATTTCAAATAGGGAACGTTTAGCTTGAATCGGTCTTATGTTCAATTCGTTTTCAGTATAGTGGTTAAGCGTATGAATAGAACTATCAATAGCAACTTTAAGTTGGTGCAACGCAGATTGTACAAACATTGTAATTCTCCTCATCTCCGTATATAATAGTTTCTTAAGGGTATTATATCATACTAAAAATTCCGAAAATTCTAGTAGTTTGACTAGCATATTGAAAAGTATTATATTGTAAAAGGTCATATGAAACGTGAAATAGAATGGAATGTAATTATTGAGTTAGGAGTTAGACCAATGAGCTTGAAATATGGAAGAGATACAATTGTTGAAGTTGACTTAAATGCTGTAAAACATAATGTAAAAGAATTTAAAAAACGTGTGAATGATGAAAATATTGCAATGATGGCTGCTGTAAAAGCGAATGGGTATGGCCACGGAGCAGTTGAAGTTGCCAAATCTGCTATCGAAGCAGGAATAAACCAACTTGCAGTTGCATTTGTAGATGAAGCAATAGAATTAAGAGAAGCTGGAATCACTGTACCGATTTTAATTTTAGGCTATACATCAGTAGCAGCTGTGGAAGAGGCAATTCAATATGACGTTATGATGACTGTTTATAGAATTGAAGATTTACAAAGTATAAATGAAATTGCAAACCGTCTTCAAAAGAAAGCACAAATTCAAGTGAAAATTGATACAGGAATGAGTCGTATCGGTTTACAAGAAGAAGAAGTGAAACCATTTTTAGAAGAATTAAACCGTATGGAGTATGTGGAAGTGGTAGGAATGTTTACACATTACTCTACCGCTGATGAAACTGATAAAGCATATACGAATATGCAAACAAGTTTATTCGAAAAAGCTGTAAATACAGCAAAAGAATTGGGAATTCATTTTCCATATATTCATAGTTCAAACAGTGCAGGATCAATGGAACTTAGCAACACATTTCAAAATATGGTTCGTGTCGGTATTGGAATCTATGGAATGTATCCTTCGAAAGAAGTTGATCATACTGTTGTAGCGTTAAAACCAGCGTTGTCTTTAAAATCAAAAGTAGCTCATGTTAAACATGCGAAGAAAAATCGTGGTGTTAGTTATGGAAATACGTATGTAACAACGGGCGAAGAATGGATTGCAACTGTACCGATTGGTTATGCTGATGGATATAATCGCCAGTTATCTAATAAAGGGCATGCAATAATAAATGGAGTTCGAGTACCTGTTATTGGCCGTGTTTGTATGGATCAGCTTATGCTAGATGTTACGAAAGCAATGCCAGTACAAGTTGGAGATGAAGTTGTATTCTATGGCAAACAAGGCGAAGAAGAAATTGCGGTAGAAGAAATAGCAGATATGTTAGGGACAATTAACTATGAAGTTACATGTATGTTAGACAGAAGAATTCCACGTGTTTATAAAGAAAATAATGAAATGATTGCTGTTGTAAATATATTAAGAAAAACTGAATCGTTATGATTCAGTTTTTTTATTTTTGACAAATGAAAAATGTTCTATTTGTACCGTGTAGTTGTATATTGTTAAATCCTACAGATTGTAAAGAATTAATAATTTCGTCTTTAGAGTAACATGCTTCTTTAAAAGAAAAGTCACTTCTTTTCCAATTATCATTTATGTCATGCTTAAATAGTATAAAGTTCATTTCTGCTTTTTTTCTTTCAATGTCATAAGTAGAGTTTATCGTACAGACATATTTTTGTTCTGAAATGTGAAAGGACGCACTCCAATTTTCAAGAAAACCTTTCTCCATATTCATATCAAATGCAAATGTACCTCCATCATATAATGCTAAATAAACATGATGAAAAGTGTGTTTTAGCTCATCTAATTTCATTATATGATTTAAGCTATCACCGGCTGAAATGACATAGTGGAATTGCTCATCCACTTTGAATGAGCGTGCATCATCGACGATGAAGGATGCATCTGGCGCGTTTTGACGTGCGTGTTCAATCATTTGAGCAGAACCATCTATACCAGTTACTATAAAATTATTATCAATTAGTTTCCTAGTAAGGTGCCCAGTCCCGCAGTAAAGGTCTAATATACGGGAGTGGGAAGCGGCATCTTGTAAAACAAATTTATGATAGGCAGGATAGGAGTGTTCTGCAAAATGTCCCCAATGTTTATTATAAATGTCTGCAAAAACATCATAATCAGAATAAATTAGTTCTTTAGACATATGTATTCTCTTCAAGATTCATTAAATTATAATAGTCATGCTTCGTTTTAATTTCAAAACCACATTGTGTATATAGTTTTAAAGCATTGTTATTTTTCGTTTCGACGTCTAATTCAATTGTTGAAACTCCATCTGTAATAAGTGTATGTACCATATAACTAAGAATATCTTTACCATACCCTTTACCTTGATAAGAAGGATGAACTGCGAATCCTGATAGTGTAGTAGATTGCTCTTGCTCAGTAACGGTAATCGTTCCAATTGCTTTTTCATTAATAAGAGCAATGTGAACTTGATGAGAAGGTGACTTCATCATTTTTTGTAGCCATGTGGACGTATTTGCTGCTGAATCTCCAAAAGCTTCACTAGCGATTTCTATAAGATCAGGAAGTAATTCAGAAGATGCAACGGTAAGGTTAATATTATTTTTCATTGTTTTTTGTGCTTCGTTTGTTTTGAACTCCATACCATACTCACTATATAAATAAGGCAAGTTCATTTGTTTTGCAAATGATTTCCCTGAAATAGAGTCACCATTAATTATAAGAAGGGCTTCATCCGCTTCTCTTTCTTGTATTTCTTTCATTGCGGTTTGTAAAAGAGTAGTGCCTATATGTCGTTTCCTATAGTTCGGATGAACAAACCCTATTAACTCCAGTTTTTTCGGTCTTTCAAAGTCATACATACTCAATGCACCGATTAATTGAGTATCATAATAAAATAGAAAATCATTTATCACATCTTTATTACGAGCAGTTAAAAAGTTGACATGCAACTCTGACGAGTAATCAATTTTATCTTGTTGCCCGCAAATATGAGCTAAATCTTTCATTTGCTGAATTTCGTTTGTTGTTAAAGATTTCTTTTTTTCAATATTCATTTCATAATCCCTCGCAATCGTTATTAAAAATAGGATGGATGACGTAACCACTTTTCTAACTCCACATTACCCTGAACAGATAATAAGCGATATAAATATCGATAGGGTTGTCTACATTCTTTAAGACTAGGAATGGGCATAATGGTTTCATAACCTTTTTTAAAAGTATGAGCCTCTTTTTCTGTAAATACATATTCTAAGCCGATAAAATCAAACTCTCGTGGAGCAATTGCAAAAGCCTCTGTATCTACTAAGCCGGTAATAGTTGTACCATCTGATAAAAACTGAGTAGGATCCATATCAATTAAAACGAGTGTAGCTTCCTTCGGTGCTGGCAAGAAAGAGAGTTGTGACTCAAAAGTATGAAATGCGTTATGGATGCTAACATTATCGGAATAGAACCTATTTACAAGATCTTTACTGACTTTTAATATGTGAGACTTAAATTCTTCTAGTGGAATGTGGAAAGTACTTGATGGGTTTCCTATAAACTCTGCTTGAAACGAATGAATTTCTGCTAGTCCTTTTCCAAGGCCGAATAAAATAGAATCAGGTTGTCCGATAAATGATTGCAGCGTACTTCCGGTTAGTTTTTCGACGATTACATACTCTCGCCCATTTAAAACATGTTTTTGCAAAATAGTAGGGATGGGTAAGGTAGTATGCTTTTTCAATAATGCGTGTATTGTTTCTAAATGATGTACGTTCCTTGGATCAATTCCAAAAAGGTTTTTACATCCCCACCAAAAATCATTGTTGGGCTCTTCAGTCATTTTTGAGGAACGAACAATAACTTCTTCAGCTTCTGTTTTAACAAGAAACACGTCGCTTGCATGGTCTACATAGCCTGGATGCAAAGTTTGAACAGATAAAATAGGTGAAGTGAACAATTGTTGTAGCATGAAAGAGCTCCTTTTTCTGTAAATTCTCTAAATTGATTATATAACATAATGTTATTAAGAGGTAAAAATTAGGGGGATATTATTTTTGTATAAAGTGTATTAAATTTTGAGATTCTACATAAGAATCACCAAAAAGGTGAAAAATGTGTGTATATAAAGCAATTTCTTTGTATTTGCGAAAAAAATTAGTTATGATAATACTAAGAAAATATATAAGTTTTGGGGGTAATGAATGAAAAAATTATTTGAATACGTATTATTAACAATTGGCTCCATTATTGTAGCGGGTTCACTAGAGCTTATTTTAGCGCCTAATGGTTTAGTAGACGGTGGGGTAACCGCGATTGCTATTATGGCAAATAAAGTTGCTGGATTACCGCTTTACGGAGTGTTTTTAGGACTTAATATCCCGATTTTGCTATTTACTGCAAAAGTAATGGGGAAGAAGTTTTTCATCCGTACATCCTACGCAAATGTTGTTACAACACTCGGATTGATTTATTTAAAACCATTTCCAGCAATTACGACTTCTGAATTATTAATTGTACTTTATGGAGGGGTTCTATTTGGTGTTGGTGTTGGAATCGTTGTAAAAATGGGCGGGGCAATTGATGGATCAGAAATGTTAGCTGTTTGGATGAACAAGCATTTTAAAGTACCGATCAGTACATTTTTACTTGCTGTAAATGCGGTTATTTTTGTATTTGTTGCTATTTTATTTTCAATTGAGCAAGCGATGTTCTCATTAGCAATTTTCTATATTGTTACGAAAATGATAGATTTCATATTAGACGGTATTAATCAAGGGAAGAGCGTCATGATTATTTCGAATAAAAATAAAGAAATTGGCGAACTGCTTATGAAAGAATTACAACTGTCTGTTACGTATCTACATGGAGAAGGTGGTTTTTTAGGAGAGCACCAGAGAATTATTTATTGTATTACAAACCGTTTCATTTATCCGAAAATGAAAGATCTCGTTCTCTCTGTAGATCCAAGTGCTATAATTGAAGCTTCTTATTCAACAGAAACAACTGGTGTAAAGCGTCCAGGAAGGACAGCGAAATCAGGGCAAGTATCAGAAAAATAGTAACTAAAAAAACTCCACGTAAGTATAACTTACGTGGAGTTTTTTTAGTTAGGGAACCAGACTATTTTCAGTAATTTGACAACCGTTTCGATACTATCTTCGGGAATACTGCCGAACCCGAGTAATACATACGATGCCTTCCTTAAATTATGAACAGAATCGTATGTGGAGAGAGGGTACAACTTAATACGTTGTTTCGCAGCTGCATGAATAAGTTCTTGTTCGTTCATCCCGTTATGAACGTGAAGTACGATATGCAGCCCGGACTGTTGACCAAGTATTTGAACACGAGATTCCATTTCATTTTTGATAGATTTAACTAGTAATGTATGCTTTCTTTTATATAACGTACGACTACGGTTTAAATGACGCTCCCAATCACCATTGTGAATAAAGGTGGCAAAAGCAAGTTGCTGTATTGTGGAAACAGTTTGTTTAAATTTACCTTCAAGCTCTTTATAGGTTTTTAAAAGATGAGGTGGTAAAACGATATATCCCATTCGTAAAGAAGGTAAAAAGGATTTTGAAAAGGTTCCCATATAAATAACACGTTCATTTGAATCCAGTCCTTGTAAAGAAGGAATAGGTTTCCCTATATAGCGGAATTCCCCGTCGTAATCATCTTCAATAATATATCCCCCGCAATCATTCGCCCATTTTAATAGTTCGAGTCTTCTAGATAAAGGCATAATTATTCCAAGTGGAAATTGGTGAGATGGAGTGACATATGCTACATTAGCACCTGATTCACGTAAAGCTGAAATATGAATCCCTTTATCATCTAGAGGTATAGGGTGAACAGGAAGAACAGAACTTTGAATCATAGCAGTTATACGATGAAATCCAGGGTTTTCGATTCCGTATTCTTTTTTTGAACCAAGCAGTTGAAGTAGTAACCAAAGAAGAGGTTGCGTACCGGCTCCGATAATAATTTGATCAGGTGTAGAATGTACCCCGCGAGCATGATATAAATACTTTGAAATATGTTCTCGTAGAACGAATTCACCTTGTAGATCTTCTTTGGCAAATAATTCATTTTCATATTGGAATAAAGTTTCGTGTAATGCTCTTTTCCAGTTTGTAATTGGAAAAGCTTTTTGATCAATAAGCCCTTGGCTACAATCATAGTCATATTGTTCTTTTTTTATATCGTTAGCGCTGTTTGGCACAAATTTTTGTTTATTTTGAATGACATCAATATCAACTTCTGCAACAAAAATCCCACGTTTCGGTTTACTTTCTACATAACCCTCAGCTAGTAATTGTTGATAAGCAGATTCAACAGTAATACGGCTAACATTAAGTTGCATAGCTAAATTTCTGTGAGAAGGAAGGCGTGTACCGGCAGGCAGTGATCCCTGAGAGATTTCTCGTTTCATATATTCGTAAATTTGTAAGTAAATTGGTGTTTTACTTTCTAATTGCAATGGGATAGTAAGATCCATTTTATAAATTCTCCTTTAAAAACTGTCCATATAAAAAATAATCGAACTGTCACTTAAGTTAGGGGCAGTTACTTTTTATAATGATGATATAACATTTAGAAAACTTTTGAAATAGTAAGGAGAGAATCATAATGAATATTAGAGAAGTAGTAACAGAAGCTGATTTACATGATGTATTCCCTGTATTACAGCAATTACGAACGAAACTTTCAAGAGAAGAAGCAAGTTCTTTATTTCAAAAAATGAAAGACGAAAATTATAAACTACTCTCGTTACAGAATGAAGATGACGAAGTTGTTAGTCTAGCTGGTGTAGCAATTTGTATGAATTTCTATAATGAGAAACATGTTTTCGTATATGATCTTGTAACTGCAGAAGCTCACAGATCAAAAGGATATGGTAAGGTTCTGCTGTCATATGTAGAAAAATGGGGGGAAGAAAAAGGGTGCAGTTCTATCGTTCTGACATCAGCGTTTCCAAGGATTGATGCACATCGTTTTTATGAAAGAGAAGGCTATGATAAGGTAAGCTATTCTTTTTATAAAGAATTATAATATTAAGGGGGTTCTATGTGTGAGAACATATGGAACCCCTTTTAATTTAGAATTGAAGAATGAGGAGGGTTAATTACTTATTTTGTCGAAGAGTCTCTTTATAATTGAGACGATAATATTGAATTAGAAGAAGGTTAGGGGAGTTTATACTTGGAAAAAATTCAGAAACTATTAATCCCAAAAGGTGTAAGAGTTATCGTAATATCTGATATTCATGGCGAATTAAATCTTTTAAAGGAATTATTACATAAAGTTAATTTTAAAGATGATGATTATTTAATTATAAATGGAGACCTTTGTGAGAAGGGGAACGATAGCATTGGCGTCGTAAACTATGTGATGGATTTAGTAGTTAACAAGCCAAATGTTTATGTAACTGAAGGGAATTGTGAAGTTGTAGTTGAAGCGCTTGTAAATGAAAATCCTGCGTTAATTAATTATTTATGTACGCGAAAAAATACAATTTTTAACGAATGGCTAGGGAAATTGGGCGATACAGTTCATGAAGAAAGTGATATTCGTGAAGTGAAAAATATATTGATGAGCCATTTCTTAAAAGAAATAAAGTGGCTAACAGAATTGCCAACTGCTATTGAAACTGAGGATTATATCTTTGTACATGCTGGCCTTGAAGATAGAGAAGATTGGAAAGAAACAGAACGAAAAAATGCGATAGTAATGCCGGAATTTTATAATAAATCACATAAAGCAAATAAGTATGTAATAGTTGGGCATTGGCCTGTTGTGAACTATTCTGATGAAGCCCCGTCCAACAATCCAGTTATTGATAAGGAGAAAAAGATTATTGCGATTGATGGTGGTAATGCGATTAAAGAAGCAGGGCAATTAAATGCATTTATTATTCATCGAGATATTTTAAATGATACATTTTCCTATACATATGTAGATCATTTTTCACAGTATGAAGTATTGGCCGATTTTAATGCGAATTCGGTAATGCAGGGCGGGGTTACATATCCGCATTATTACATAGAGCCTGTGGAGAGAATGAAAGAATTTACCCTATGTAAACAACTCGGAACAAATGAACTACTTCATGTGAAAAACGAGTATATAAAGCAACTTGAATCAGGTGAGTATACAGTGAAAACGGATATTTCTTGTGCGCAATTAAGCGTTAGAAACGGGGATATTGTTTCTCTCATTGATGGTAGTTGTGTAGGGTATGATTTAATTAAAAAAGATGGTGTAGAAGGCTGGATAGAGAAAGGGATTCTTTTTGAAAAAAATGAAAAGGAGTTAAACATATATAGCTGAAAATAGGAGGGATTTATCCTCCTATTTTTTATTGCGGTAGGCGTTGAAATCGTATTTCTTCTAATTTGTTATATAGTTTATCTTCGGAAACGCCATTTTGCTTTAGTTTTATAAAAGTATGAATGAAATTCCTCGGCGTAATAGTATTATTAAATGATTGAAGGTTTATGTTTTGATTTTTCTGAAAAAATATTATAATAATATATAGTAAATAGTGGTGGATGTAGGAGGGAATTATGCAAAACGTTATATTAAAGGGAAACAAAGTTACAATTCGTACAATTGAAGAATCAGATATAAAAACATTATGGAATCTCATATTTAAAGAAGAAAATCCAGAATGGAAAAAATGGGATGCGCCGTATTTTCCGTTTTCAATGCAAGGATACTCGTCCTATAAAGAGAAGATGCAAACTCGTTTACGAGAAGAACCGCTGTCAAATTTAATTATAGAAAATAACGATCAAATTATAGGGACAGTCGGATTTTATTGGGAGCATAAACCGACGCGTTGGTTGGAGATGGGAATTGTTATTTATGATCCAACATACTGGAATGGTGGCTACGGTACAGAAGCATTAACATTATATAGGGACTTACTATTTGAAAATATGGAGATTGGTAGAGTGGGGCTTACAACTTGGTCTGGCAATGAAAGAATGATGAAAGTAGCAGAGAAAATAGGAATGAGCTTAGAAGGTAGAATGCGAAAATGCCGATACTATAACGGAACATACTATGATTCTATTCGAATGGGAATGATTCGTGAAGAGTGGGAAGTGTTATGTGCAACGAAGGAGTGAGGAAGCGTGTATGCTATTATTGCTACATTTGATGGTGTGTTTATTAATAAAGTTAGAGAATTGCAAAATGAATTAACGAATATAATTGGAACAAATGAACTAGCCGGAGTAGAACCGCATATAACATTGGCTGATTATAAGGAGTTAGATTTTAATTTATATACGAAGAAATTAGAGGAGTTTGTAGCTTTTCAAGAGAACATTGCTGCTGTAACTTTTTCTTCTGTTGGAACTTTTCCTACTAACGGAACGATCTTTCTAGCACCAAGCATTAATGATGAATTATTAAGACTTCATCATTCTTATCATGATAATTTCAAAACTTTTCATGGTAATCCACAGTCCTATTACGTTCCGGGAAAATGGATTCCGCATTGCACGATTGCAAATGGGTTAAATTCAAATCAATTTGTAAATGTAATGGAATATATATATGAAAAATTTGATGTTACAATAGCTTCGATTGAGAAGTTAAAATTAATTAAGGTAAATTATGAAGATGGTTTTGCCATTTCTTCTAGTATATTAGCAGAATATAATTTAAAGAGAATGGAGACATCGAGATGACATATGTAATTAGAGAAATGGAGCAAGAAGATATTCATGCTGTACAAAACGTAGCAAAAATAGCTTGGCATGATACTTACGAAGGAATTATTCCGAGAGAGATTCAAGATAGTTTTTTAGATGAAGCCTATTCTGATGAAAAAATGAAATATCGTCTTAAAAATACACATTTATTCGTTGCAGAAGAAGAGGGAGAAGTAATTGGATTTGCGAATTTTTCACCTGTTAGACTGCAAAACGAAGCAGAATTAGGTGCGATTTATTTGTTGCCAGATCAGCAAGGAAAAGGGATAGGGAGTGCTTTATTACAAAGAGGGGTTAAGGCATTAAAAGGGATCCGAAAACTGTACATACATGTAGAAGCAGCAAATGAAAAAGGAAAGCGCTTTTATGAAGCGAAAGGTTTTGCGGAATTAGAGCAATTTGAAGAGGATTTTGAAGGACATATGATGCAGACAGTAAGGATGGTTTTATACATATAGGGGGGAGCTGAAATGAAAATATTTGACTTTAGCGAAAAAGTGGGAAAGCACATATCAGTATTTCAATCTAATTTCATAATGTCGAAAATATTAAACCATCAAGGGAATATACATATCGGTGCTATGCATTTACAAGATAATGGAATTATCGGATATCATGAAGCAGTTGTATCTCAACTGCTTCTTATTGTGGACGGCGAAGGATATGTATGCGGGGCAGATAAAGAAAAAGTGAAGGTGGAAGCTGGACAAGCTGTGTTTTGGGAGAAGGGTGAGTTTCATGAGACGAGTACGGAAAAGGGCTTGATGGCAATTGTAATTGAGTCGGAGGAACTTGACAAAGGAGTTTTAATGAAAGAAGTGGGAAATTTTGATGATTAAGGTGTGTAAGGAGGAGATTACTATGCGCAAAGTTACGCAAATAGTAATATGTGCAGCGGCAGCGCTATTAATCACACTCGCTATGATAAATGGAGAAACGTGGAAAGAAAAAATTGTTATTTCACTAGCCGTTCTTATATTTACTGGATTTTCTCTAGTATGGAACTCATTTGTTATAAATCTTATAGAGAAATTTAATAGAAAAAGGAGTAAATAAATGCGACATTTCAAGCAAATGAGAACTATATATTTAATAACAGTACTATTATTGCATTACTTTCATTATTTTTTCCGCAGTCATTAGGAGATCGTATACTTACTTTCTTTTTTGTACTTGTTTTTGGCGGATTAGCAATTGGATTTACCTATTTAATGGACTTTATTGGAAAACAAAAGATAAAAGGGAATGACAATGAAGCTTTTACAAGTGGGAACAGTAGTAAAGCTTAAGAGTGTAGATTTGTAAAATTTGAGAAGACGGATAAGGAGAAATAGGATGATGAAAATTGCAAGAATCGTAATGATAATAGCAATTGTAATAGTAATAGTAATCATTGCAGGACTAATAGCTCCATTTTCGTTAAAAGAAAAAATCGTACATACATTAGGTATGTTTGTTTATGGTGCAATTGGGCTAGGTGGAATTACTTTATTAGATAACATTATTAAAAAACAAAGAAAAGAGGAATAAAAGAAAATTTAACCAATTGGAAAAGTAATTGGTGGTCTATTTGTAAAGTTAAAAAACAAGGGGAATAAGAAAATGTTAAAATCGTCAAAAATCATTAAAATTATTGGGTTTATAGCAATGGCTATTGCTAGTTTGTTTTTTCCTTTCGATTTAAAAGGGAAAATAATTACTTTCACTTTTATACTTGTATTGGGTGTAATGTCTCTTGGGACTACAAGCTTAGTAGAATATATAACTAATAAATTTAGAGAGAGATAGAAATAATTAGTTTGTTTAAAAAAGGAAGGATCTAATTTATTAATAGGTATATTCTGCTAATAATTAATATTGGTGAATGAAATCTTTTCATAAATTAGATTGCATTCTAGTTGTAGGAGACCATGATCTGATAGCAAAAGGAGAAGTTTGACTAGGTACATCTGGCTTAAGAGTGTAATTAGATGCTGAGACAGGCAAGGTACTTTGGAGAGATTTATAAAAGTTGAAAAAACAAAGGAAGGAAGCTGAGATGGATCCAATTAAAATGGGGAAATATATTACATATGTTGCAGTCGCGATACTTCTTATATTTTCTATGTTATTGCCATATAGCCTACCTAAAAAGATTGCTCTTATTATTTTTGTTTTAATTTTAGGAGCTATTTCATTGGGAGCGAATAAAGTGGTAGGACGAATCCATAACAAATTTAAACAATAATAAAGTTTGAAAAAGGATAGGGATAATCCGATATTAATTAGGAAAAGAAACGGGAGTATACGTTAGAGATGGTTATGGGAAAGGTAGTACCTTAAGAGAGGAACATATTAATATGCAATCATTTAAGGCTGGAAAATATATTACATATGTTGCAATTGCTATATTACTTGTAGTTGCTATTACGTCTCCTTATGAATTACCTAAAAAGATTGGCTTTATTATAGGTGTTCTTATTTTAGGAGCTTGTGCACTTGGTGCTAATAAGCTTTACGAACGGATGTATAGTAAATTTAATAATAAATCAGACTAATACAATAGAGGAAAATTATCACGATAATTTCTCCCATTAAGAGCGATTTCAGGAAGAGTAGCCCACACAGGACCGACTAAAACGAGATATTGATATGATTTCTAGTAATTGGTTGGGCTCAACCTATATGAAATTTAATACGGATTTCCGTGATTCATCATTTAAAACGGCACAATTTATAACCATATTAGAGCCACTTGAGAAGTTTCTTCTTGATTCTGCTAACAAGTTTGAACAGGTAGATAATATGGATGTTGCTATTGCGATGGCTTCTGGTATTCTTAATAAAAATAATGATAAAGTCGAATATCTTACAGGTTCGTCTGAAGTGGTCAAAGGGAATCGAGTTGGAGGGAAATTAGAAGGTTACACTACTAAACACAACTACTGACATCGGAAAAGGGACAACAATAAACAATAAATTGATGACTGCAAATTTAGAAGCTAACTTTAGTTTGGATACAAAGACTATAAAGGAGGATATCACCACAGGTGGTCTGTTTGGTTTTAAAGCAGAAGCTTCAAATTTAGAAAGTAATATTGAAAAAAAAGATTTTATTGGAGAGAACACTAGATTAACATCAAAATATCAAAATTTTAATTTGGCATTGGGGATTGATGAATACACTTTTAAAGCGGAAGCTGGATATACAGCACATAAATATGAAGCGTTATTTAAAAAAGTTGATATACCTGACATTATCCCGTATTTCCGTGACAATGACTTTACTATGCGTTTTGAACTTGGAGCTGGCAATTTCGGTTTCAAGGTTCACGCCGGTGCTGAGAATGGGTTTTATACTCCTGTATATAAAGACTTTGCTGTTGGATTTTTTGTGAAACGAGATGAAAAGGAGTAGACATATGAGACCGATCAAACAAATGAGAACACTATATTTTATAGGAGTACCTATCGTTGCTACTTTTTCTTTACTTATTCCACAGTCATTAGGGGCCCGTATTCTTACGTTTTTCTTAATACTTCTTTTTGGTGGAATAGGAGTGGGTTTTACATACCTAATAGAATTTATCGGAAAAAAAGTAGGAGATTATTGGGGGGGAACTAAAAAATAAATGAAAGTTGCTGATGGAGAGAATAGGCTAATAATTCTATTTCCATCCAAAGAATAAACACATTAGTGTAGTTGCTTATGGTGCAATTGGACTAGGTGGAATTACTCTAATTGATTATCTTATTAAAAAGAAAAGGAGCAAAAATAAATGAAACTATTACCTATCGGCTCAGTTGTTAAACTAGAAGATTTAGAACAAGTCATTATGATCATTGGAAGAATGGTTGTATCAGCAGATAAACGTGATTTTGATTATGCGGGTGTTCCTTATCCAGTTGGTTATCTAGGTGATGAAAAAGTATTATGCTTTAATCACGATAAGGTTGTAGAGGAAATGCATAGAGGGTATATGACTGAGAGTGAATTAGTTTTACGTGAGAAATTATTAGCATTGTAGATTAGTTAAAAAATACATATAGATTTAAAAAACACGATAGGGGAAACAAAATGGGAAAGATAATGAGAACTCTTGTAATCATAGGTATACTTATTCCTCCGGTACTACTGTGGAGTGCGCCTGATATTCCTCTAAATGATAAATTGCTGTTTACAGGTTTACAACTAACTGTAGGATTCACCACAGTAGTAGTGTTAGAGGTTATATTTAGAAATCGAAAAAAGAAGAGGGCAAAATAGAAATAGATTGTATGGAATAACAGTTGAAAATATGTAACATGTATGACTAATAGTTTTACTTGGGAGGTGACCTACTGGTTGCCTCTTTTAACGTTATAGTTATAGTTTTATCTGAAAAAGAAAAAAAGAGCAAAGATATGCTTAAACAAGGCAGATTTATGATTATTATTGGCACAATGGTACTTGTTATTGCAGGGTGGTTTTTCCCATTTAATTTATGGCAGAAACTATTTTTCAGTATTGGTATGATTGGTATTGGGATGTTGGCATATGGACGTTCAGTATTATTTAATCGTTTAGCTAAAAAAATTACAAATAGAGGTGAATAAACACCTAGGAATTTTTTATTGATTGGGAAATGATAATAATAAATTTTCCATAAGAGTTGGAGAGAGCTTTACTTTAATTAGTAAGTAGCGAACATCATCTTATGGTTTTGAAATTGAAGGATATTTTTTGAAAGTGAAGTGTACTATATTACGGTTAATGATACGAATGTGAATGTGTGTTAATTTAATGAAAAAAGCCGCCTATTACAGGCGATCTTTTGTACTATATGTAACATTATTTAATTATTATTTTTTTCGCTTATTAATTTTGTATGCTCATTTAACCAAATATCTATTAGTTTTCGTAATGTAATAGTTTCTATTTCAAGAGGGATTCCATCTTCATCATACTTATTAAATATAAAAGTTTTATCTTTTCGAACATCTGCTCCGAAAATATTCGCACTTATTTTTTCATGATCACTTTTTTCGTTTAAAACTTTATCTACAGTTTCTGCTATCCAATCACCGAATGGGGATACCTCCACATTTAAAAAAGCTTCTAAAATATCGAATTCTTTTTGTAATCTAATAACTAAGCTACCTGTACTAAGTAATTCGAATTTGTAATCCATATTATTTTCTCCTTCCAAAAATTAATTTATCGACCTTGTCTTGGAAATGCAGAAATAATTTTACCATTAATAAGATGTAGGGTGAAATATGGATAACGATAAACATCATTAAGAGTGAAAGGTATCAACGAACGGATTGAACAAAAACATTTCTCATTATACGTCTCAAACCTCTAAAGTATCGTAATTAAGCGAACAAAGCTTTTTATTATCGATACATCTTCCGCATCCTAATATCTTTAAATCCTAATCGTTTATAAATTCGTCCAGCAGCTGGGCTGTTATAAAATAAGTAAAGCGTACGGCTTTCATTCGTAAAGTCTTGAATCATTTTCTATAATATGAGCGAAGCATATCCTCTTCCTCGATAATTTTGGTGTGTACATACGCCAACGACCATAGCGGATAATGAATTTTCAGCAGAAGTGGAGGCGGAGGTTAAGCCTGATGAGGTGTTATCAATGAGTGACCGCTCTTTTAGATATTCATTTAGGAAAATTATAGAGTTTACAAGCTTGTGAGTCAATAACTATCCAGTTAGAACTTGTGAGGTAGAGCTCTCTGGTTTAATGCTATCTAGTAAACTGAGTAGGTTACCTTGGTTAATATTTATACGAGAAGGAGATATCGTTTATTGAGTTATGGCCTGTTATAGTATAATAGTGGGATATTTTGATGAAAGGGGGAATTAAAGATAGATAATAGACTAATAGATGCTGGTTTTAAAGCAGGAGATTTTACGATTCATGAACAAGGACTTAAAGCTTAATTTGATGGAGACATAGATGGGGAGGCTAAATTTCTATTGAAAAATGAATTAAGTGTTGGTCTTGGTATTGGTTTGGGAATAAAGTTTGGTGTAGAGAAAGGTTAAATTGTTGTATTTATCAAGGAGGAATAGTTTTTGCTTTCATTACAGGTATAAATGTATTTTTTAATCATAACCAGATTGTTCATTTATTATTTAAGGGTTTTGAGACAGAGGATGATGAATTAGAATTAAGAAAAAATTATCTGAACTTTAATGAGAATGGAGAATATATTACATGATTTTAGGGATTTCATATTTTGATATTTTTTGTATTGTAGTGATTGTCTCGTTTTTCTTCATTTTTTGGAGATTGAATGTATGGTATAACAAAAAACACAATGTTCCTAAGGTTTTTCAATGGTTTCCTAGAAAATGGGGTAAAAGAAAAGTTTCAGAGCATTTATCACAATTAAATGAAAAGCTAGCGGCTGAAGGTAAAGGTATTTGGGTTACAATCTATGCTATAGATTTATACATTGTAACTATTCCTTGTACAGTTAAAAAATATAAATCTTAATACATATAGTAAAAAAAGACCTTAAAAATAACTAAAAAAGTCGATTTTTTGAGATGGAAATTGGCTTTTTTACTAAGTGACATTTCCTTAGCATTGTAAATTTGCATTTTGCTTACGCTTATACATGGCCGGTGAACATAACGTCCTATTATTGTTGGCAAGGACAAGGGGAAATCCTACCCTCAAAAGGATTCTGCCTTTTTCTTTTTATATAATTCTATGCAACTTTATATGTATTCCTATCCTAGCGTAGGTTTTAGTGTTCCCGTTTGTTACTGAATTAGCCAAAAAACTGTATGAAATCTTGCATGCTCTTAACGTGGCTTTTTCAAAAATACTGGCGATTCCCTAATAGTGTGTGCTCCTCATCAGTTTAATCTTGTAGGAAATTCAACGATGTTACTCCGCAATTGCATAATTCGCTCTACATCATCTAGTGTGGCAAGTTTAATTGTTTCTTGGACAGGCGTACTAGGTAAGTTGGTATCATTTAGACATTCGCAAAAATACATTTCATTTTTGTCACCTAGTTGTATACGTGGAGCGGTTTCAAATCGTTCTACAATAGTTGACTTACCAGAGAGTTTCAGTGGCTTATATGAGGAAAGAAGTGCCTCATAGTCAGCGACCATAAACTCTCCTTTACTATACGGTATAAATGCATCATGGAAGCGGAATAAAATCGATTTTAATGCTCCACGCTCATTAAATACTCCCCATAATTCTTGAAAGTCTGTTTCATAACCGAAAGCTTCTATATCTCCAATAATAAACAAGTTAAGGACTGCTTCTTCTTTTAGAAATGTGAGTACTTGTTCATGATCTTTCTTTGTTAATTTTCGCATCATAACGAATTGACCTCTTTTTATTTTTTTGAATATTACAACTTAAGTTTTTTGAAATCAATATAAAAATTTATGTTTAGTTCACAAAGTTTCGGAAAAACTAGGAAAGATATGACAAAGGAGGTTATGAACGGTGGATCATCCAATTCAAGGATTAATGAAAGCAGCAATGGAAAATTTGAAGGAAATGGTCGATGTAAATACGATTGTTGGAGAGCCTGTTCAAACGGCTGACGGTGGTGTAGTGTTAACGGTTTCTAAAGTAGCGTTCGGTTTTGGAGCAGGAGGTTCTGATTTCCAGACGAATGATGGACAAAGAGCGAATGGTAACCCTGCATTTGGTGGCGGTAGCGCGGGTGGAGTTTCAATTACACCGGTAGCATTTCTAGTTGTGAATAAAGACGGGGTAAATATTCTTCATTTACAAAATGCGACACATTTAGCGGAAAAAATGATTGAATTAGCTCCACAAACAATTGATAAAATCCAATCGATGTTCCCAAAAGAAGAAAAGAAAGAGGAAAATCATCACCCTCAAAACCCAGATGATATCCTTTAAAAACGCCTGCTTATGAGCAGGCGTTTTTTCTTGTAATCAGTATGTAATAAAACACATGAAATTGTAAATAGTTTTTGAAGTTTTTTCTATGTTTCTAAAATTTTTCATGTTAAAATATGCTATAGAATTGAAACATATAAAACGAAGGTGGCTGGGTGCTTTGTCTGGAGGATCTGACCAAGTAAACAATATGATATATATTAATGGTAATCGTCGGGGTCATTGTTTTATTACATCTGGAATTACGTTTAAAGAGTTTGCAAGTAACATCCCTTCACCGCTTCATCAAGTATTACTTTTAAAGCATAATTTTGAGTGGACAGATTTTCATTATCATACTTTATTTGAATATGTCGAGGAAGAAAACATACATAAACTCATTCAAGCAGAGATTGATGAATTTGATGAATTTTGTTGGGTAGATTTTGATGATGCAAGCGATTTAGATGAGTTAGAGCCAAAAGAAATTGCAGAATTATTATATTTGGCTCACAAAAAAGAACCACTTGGAAGAACGTTCTTCCCGTTACTGAAAAATAGATTCGTTTATTTTTCACATGATGACGGTTGGTACAACAAAGTGTACTACCGTAGAATCGGTGATTTTGTAGGAATGCTAAGTAAAGTAATTCCATATAAACTCGGTTCGTTTGGAAAGAAACGTTTTACTTTCTTCCAAAAATCAAAAATTTTCCCAGCAATTTCAAAGGAAGTTATCCTTGGGCTTGTTCCGTTAATGGAAGATGGATTATACATTGATTTAGCGGGGAAAATTGAGTCAAGAAGAGGTCTTGAAATTCCAGTATATGTAGTAGGATCATTCGAAAGTACGGATGAGGTACTAGATAATATCGATGAATTGAAAGCGGACGCAACAGAAACAGGTTGGCTCATTTTTGATAAGAAAGAACAAGAGTGGCAATGGGTAGTAGACTAAGAAAACTTGGCGCATGAAGTCAAGTTTTCTTGTCTTTTGAAAGGAGAACAAATGCAGAAATATTATACAATTGTGGGTATGGTAAGTATTATTCTCGTGGCGATATTACTTATAACTTGTCCGAAAGAATCAGATTTCAAGTTGTATTTAGAGGATAAGTATGCATTGAAATGTGACGAGAGTAGCTTTGAATGCACGCAAAATGTAGATGGAAAAAAAGAGAAATTACAGTTTGAAAGTATTGATGCACGAAATGGTGTTTTCTTTATGACTGTAAAGCAAACGTATAAAACAGAAGCTGGTGTTACAAAAGAATATAGCGGAGTAGGGATGTTTGGTACATTTCTTTTTGTTTCAGAGAAGACTTTCTAGTAATAGAAGGTCTTTTTTTTATGCTTATGTTCATATAGATGAAGTAAGACAAGCATAGGAGGGGTATTAATGAAGAAGGAATGTATCGTTTGTGGTGGTGAGGAGTTTTTTTCTTCAACGTTATATGCACGTACGAAACAAGATTGGGCATATGCACCTAACATGTATCGATTTGAAAAAGTGTTTATTGAGCATCGGGATGAAGAAAATTATCCAGTCTTTCAAGAAATTACAGCGAAGCATTGTTGTGGATGCGGTCATATTATGTTGTATCATGAATGAACACACCAAGTATAACTTGGTGTGTTTTTTTTAAAACGCTGACAAAGCAAGCGGATAAAGTAAAGTAAATAAAACAGAAAAACTACCAAAGCCAATTGCTGTATACCCGAGTGTTCTCGCTCCGAAATTGACAGCTAATAAGCCAATTAAAATCGCAAGTGAGCCGAGTGTAACAGGATAAAAAGCGATGGAGAATAACGAAAGAAATAAAGCGACATAGCCAACCATTGCACCGGTATTTGTACCTTCTATTTCATTTGCAATTTCTTTACGCTTATGTCTAATTGGAATGCCAGCTGGTGATATTTCAGCTGCATACTCTTCGTTTTTTTCACCACTTTTAAAATGATGATTTCTCTTTCTTCGCATGTACATCCCTCTCTTTCAATTGGGTGTACCTATAGTATCTTTCATAAAGAGAAGAACATGAGTATGAGTTAAACCCAAGTAAAGAAAAAATTGGAGAATAAAGATTCCATCGCTAGCTTGTACATCTCCTTATGAAGATAAACAGGAATTTTGGAAAATGATGTAGAATGAAATGAATGATAATACGTGAAGGTAGGGGAATGTATGACGAAATTTAATTGGCACGAATCAGCAGAGAAGAAATGGGATAGTAGTGCAGAATTTTGGAATCAAAATAGTCAAGAGATGTGGGACAGTGGTAGCAGAAGTACAATTATTCCATTTTTTGAGCAGTACGTGGAGCAAGAAGCTCAAGTGCTCGATGTTGGTTGTGGTGATGGATACGGTACATATAAATTAAGTCGCGCGAACTATAAAGCAGTTGGAGTAGATTTATCGGAAGTTATGATTCAAAAAGGTAAAGAACGCGGAGAAGGGCCAAATTTATCTTTTGTGAAGGGGGATCTTTCTTCCTTACCTTTTGAAAATGAACAATTTGAAGCGATTGTGGCAATTAATTCATTAGAATGGACCGAGAATCCATTATTAGCATTAAATGAAATAAAGCGTGTTTTAAAGAAAGATGGTCATGCATGTATTGCGATTTTAGGACCGACAGCAAAGCCTCGTGAGAACAGTTATCCCCGTTTATACGGCAAAGACGTTGTTTGTAATACGATGATGCCTTGGGAATTTGAACAGTTAGCGAAAGAACAAGGTTTTGAAATTGTAGATGGCATCGGTGTGTATAAGCGCGGAGTAAATGAGAAGATGTTAGGTCAACTACCTACAGAGTTACAACAATCATTAACATTCTTATGGGTATTTATGTTAAAAAACGTATAAAGAAAAGAAAGAATTTTTAGGAGGTAAATAAGTGCAGAAAATACAAAAAACTGATACAATATCATCAGAACCAATTAAAGGGGGACTAGGGTATATGACAACTACTACAACAGTTAAATCCGATATTGAAATCGCACAAGAAGCGAGTATGAAGAAGATTCAAGAAATTGCAGCTGATTTAAATATTTTAGAAGATGAATTAGAGCCATACGGGCATTATAAAGGTAAGTTATCTCTTGATATTTTTAAGCGCTTACAGGATGAAAAAGACGGTAAAGTTGTTTTAGTAACAGCGATTAACCCAACTCCAGCTGGAGAAGGTAAATCAACAGTAACAGTTGGTTTAGGTCAAGCTTTTAATAAAATTGGTAAGAAAACAGTAATTGCACTTCGCGAACCATCTCTTGGACCAACGATGGGACTAAAAGGCGGAGCCGCAGGTGGTGGTTTTTCACAGGTTGTACCAATGGAAGACATTAACCTTCACTTTACTGGAGATATCCATGCGATCACAACTGCCAATAACGCGTTAGCGGCGTTTATTGATAATCATATCCAACAAGGAAACACACTTGGAATTGATACGCGTAAAATCGTTTGGAAACGCTGTGTTGACTTAAATGATCGTGCTCTTCGTAATGTAGTAATTGGCCTTGGTGGACCGGTTCAAGGTGTACCACGTGAAGATGGTTTTGATATTACAGTAGCATCTGAAATTATGGCCGTATTCTGCCTTGCAACAGATATTCAAGATTTGAAAGCGCGTCTATCTCGCATTGTTGTCGCTTATAATTTTGCAAATCAACCTGTAACGGTTAAAGATTTAGGTGTAGAAGGTGCGTTAACATTATTATTAAAAGACGCATTAAAACCGAACTTAGTACAAACATTAGAAAATACACCAGCTATCATTCATGGCGGACCATTTGCGAATATCGCTCACGGTTGTAACAGTGTTATTGCTACGACAATGGCAGCAAAATTAGGTGATTATGTTATTACAGAAGCTGGATTCGGTGCAGATTTAGGCGCAGAGAAGTTTTTAGATATTAAAGCTCGTGCAGCTGGTATTAAACCAGAAGCAGTTGTTATTGTTGCGACTATTCGTGCGCTTAAAATGCATGGTGGCGTAGCGAAAGATCAATTAAAAGAAGAAAATGTAGATGCATTAGCAAAAGGTATGGAAAACTTACAGAAGCATGTTGAAACAATTCAAAGCTTCGGTGTTCCTTTCGTAATTGCTATTAACAAATTCATTACTGATACAGATGCGGAAGTTACATACTTACAAGAATGGTGCAATGAGCGTGGCTATGCAGTATCCTTAACAGAAGTTTGGGAGAAGGGTGGCCAAGGCGGAGTTGATCTTGCTGAAAAAGTACTAAAAGAAATCGAAAAAGGTGAGAACAACTACGCACCACTTTACGAATTAGAATTACCATTGGAAGAAAAAATTCGTACAATTGCTCAAAAAGTTTATGGTGCAAAAGATATCGAATTTGCTCCGAAAGCACGTAAGCAATTAGCTCAATATGAAGGAGAAGGTTGGAGTAACCTACCAGTTTGTATGGCGAAAACACAATACTCTCTTTCTGATGATGCAACGAAATTAGGTCGCCCATCTGACTTTATCGTTACAATTCGTGAATTAAAACCATCTATCGGTGCAGGGTTTATTGTTGCGTTAACAGGAACAATGTTAACAATGCCAGGTCTTCCGAAACAGCCAGCTGCGCTGCAAATGGATGTAAATGAAGATGGAAAAGCAGTAGGTTTATTCTAAAAGGTTGTAATTCATCTCGTTTATCTGTAAACTATATATACATCAAGTGGCGCCTTTCCATCGAAAGGCGCCTGTTTTTTGGAGGAAATTATGTTTGATCCAACTGCTTTTGAAAATTTAAAGGTAATTGTGGAAGGAGCTGTCTATGATTTCGATTTACACGGTGATATTCTCGTAACAGATCGAAAAGATGTGATGGACCTTGCTTCATTAAGTCGTATGTATAGTATTTCATTTCAACTAACAGAACCATTTAAAACAATGGTAGAGGCGACATTTTCACTATCTGTTGATGCAAAGAATTTATCAGGTGAAATATTAGAAGTACCTCAGTTTATACCAGGTTGTGAAATGAAGCTGGAATTCTCGTTCGAAATGGAACAACCAGAGGTAGGATGCGAAGAAATTGAAACTTTATTGTATTCTATATGGGGAAAAGAGCGAATGATTACGCAGAAAATTTCATACGAATATAATAAGCAAGCGATTTCATATCATAATAAGGTAGAGGTTCTATTTCAAAAAGCAATTACAGAAGACCATGTTGATGATTTAATAGCTGTTATTTCACACATGATAGAAACGGTGCGAACAATACAACATTTTCTTCAAAAATAGAGATAAAGGAGAAAAACAAATGATAAAAGATATGCAACCATTTTTACAACAAGCTTGGGAGAAGGCTGGTTTTAAAGAATTAACTGAAATTCAAAAACAAGCGATTCCAACTATTTTAGAAGGACAAGACGTTATTGCTGAATCTCCAACTGGAACAGGAAAAACATTAGCGTACTTATTACCACTTCTACATAAAATTAATCCTGAAATTAAACAACCTCAAGTTGTAATTTTAGCGCCAACTCGTGAACTTGTAATGCAAATTCATGAAGAGGTTCAAAAATTTACAGCAGGAACTGATATTTCAGGTGCATCTTTAATTGGTGGTGCAGATATTAAGCGCCAAGTTGAAAAATTAAAGAAACACCCGAGAGTAATTGTCGGTTCACCAGGCCGTATTTTAGAACTAATTCGTATGAAAAAGCTAAAAATGCATGAAGTGAAAACAATTGTATTTGATGAGTTTGATCAAATTGTAAAGCAAAAAATGATGGGTGCTGCACAGGATGTAATTAAATCAACGATGCGTGATCGTCAATTAGTATTCTTCTCAGCGACAATGACAAAAGCGGCAGAAGATGCAGCACGTGATTTAGCAGTTGAACCACAATTAGTACGTGTAACACGTGCAGAGTCAAAAAGCTTAGTTGAGCATACGTATATCGTTTGTGAGCGACGCGAAAAAAATGATTACGTAAGAAGAATTATGCATATGGGCGATGTAAAAGCAGTTGCTTTCTTAAATGACCCATTCCGTTTAGATGAAATTACTCAGAAATTGAAATTCCGTAAAATGAAAGCAGCAGCTCTTCATGCAGAGGCAAGTAAGCAAGAGCGTGAAGCAACGATGCGTGCATTCCGCGGTGGGAAATTAGAAATTCTACTTGCTACTGATATTGCAGCACGTGGAATAGATATTGATGATTTAACACATGTAATTCACTTAGAGTTACCTGACACTGTAGACCAATACATTCACCGCTCAGGACGTACTGGACGTATGGGTAAAGAAGGAACAGTAGTTTCTCTTGTAACACAACAAGAAGAACGTAAATTACTGCAATTTGCGAAAAAATTAGGTATCGTGTTTACGAAACAAGAAATGTTCAAAGGAACATTTGTAGAATCGAAACCACAAGAACCAAAGAAAAAGAAACCAGCATTTACTGGGAAGAAAAAGCCTAGATAAATAATGAAGAAGGCGTAACTATTTGTAGTTACGCTTTTTTGTTTGAGTTAATATGCTCATTTTAGGTAACTAAATATTTCCTCTTAAAAATATATAAAAAGATTATTTACTAACTTGAATTTTTTTAAGTCAATTCAAGGATTTATTAGTATAATTAATGGTGTATTCCATTTTATGGATTAACTTATTGATATAGGGTCTATGTTTTGGGGTATTTGCTTTTCTTAGCTTGATGGGCATGTGAAGGGACCCCTTATTGAACTAACGGGTGTTTTAGTTGAACAACATTTAAACAACTTTATTATCACTTTACATTCTGATGGATATTCTTGAAAAGGGAGTAATGTTGTATGAAATCAATAAATGTAAATGGGACTATATATCATATTGAATCTGTTCCTTTTGAAGATAAGAGTGAGCAGGATGAAGAGGGATACTACGAATATTTTTACAAAGGAGTCAATTTATCGTTTCACTCTGACAAAGAAGTAATTAAAGCCCGAATTTATGACGAGGAAGAAATAATATATTTCTTAAAAAATCCAATTCTTGCTTTTGGTAAAGATTTTGAAGCGATAAAGGTATATATAATTAAAGAATATGATGTAAATAAATTTAAGATTCCAGGTGGAGAAAAAGCCTATATAGAGTTATAGCCATAATTGATCTTTATCTTTACCATAATATATTAAATGCAAAAGGTAGATAGTTATATGATTCGTGAAGCTGAACCAAAGGACGGTAATATAATTGAAAATCTATTTTTAAAAATTGGTTGTTCCCCAAAACGACAAAAATGAACTGAATGATCATAAATAATTGTAAAGAGATAAAAATTTTGTTTAGGGGGGACTTCATAACCGTAGCTTGATAGCGGTGGGATACAGGCACATTATTGCTACTAAGCAATGGTTCTTAAGTTCCCCATAGCAAAAAGATAACTTTTTAATGACTAGCGATTTATAAGCATTCAACTGAATGAAAAAGGAATAATAATAGTACCTGTAGAAAGCTACATAGAATATAAAAACCATTAGGGGGAAAACAAATGATTCATAAAGTTGGACAAATTATGTTATACGTAAATAATCAAGATGAGGCAGTAAATTTTTGGACTGAAAAAGTAGGATTTCATGTAGTTGCAGAGGAAGATAACAAGCAAGGGATGAGATGGATTGAAATTGCTCCAACAAACGATGCGGAAACAGGTATTATACTACATAATAAAGAAGTTATTTCTAAAATGAGTCCAGAATTGAATCTTGGTACACCGTCTTTAATGTTCTTCTCGGAAAATCTTGACCAACTATATAAAGATTTAACAAATAAAAATGTTACAGTTGGCGAAATGGTAACTATGCCTTCTGGTAAAGTATTTAACTTTGCTGATAGTGAAGGGAATTATTTTGCAGTAATGGAAAAGAAAAAATAATTATATTGTTATGTGAAAATCCCCCTCGTAAATAATGAGGGGGATTAAATATTTGAAGTGAATTTTTTATTAGCGAGTTGTTCTATAAAAAATGTTCCTTTTTCAATTGCAGTCTCAATATAACCAACGATTTGATCAAATGAAAACACTTGTAACTCTTCATGCAAATGTTGCTCAGGATATAGCATATCTTCAAAAATATATTGCCGAAAAGCTAAAACATTCTCTCTAGAAACCTCATCGATATTCACAATGGTAGTCTCTTGATTAAGAAGGGAGAAGAGTTGTTGTTCTTTATCGTAATGATGCAACAACTTTGCGTTCAATAATTTAAAATCGTTATAGTACATAGGTGCAATAGTTTCGTCGTTTTCCATTCTGTTTTTAAGCCAAGGTAGAAAAAAGCCGCTTAGCCAATTATCATCGGCAATGAGGTGGGTATAATAACCTAAAATATAAGGGGAATCCATATGATTTTCGTATTTATGAATAAATGAATCAAAATCTATTCTTCTCGTATAGTTCTTCGTGGTACCAGCGTAAAAATGTGAAGTTCCTTTTTTTTCTTTTGAATGAACAGCATCAGGAGCTACACCACCAAGTAAGAAAGAAGTTTTGTCTGGAATAGATAGTTTTTCGGCAATCCCGCTCGCGATAATGATATGCATAATTCGTGATCCCATGAATAACACCTCTATTTCATGTATTCATTTTAGGGAGCTGTCTGAACGTTTAGTATTACTTTCCCTGTACTTTGTCTACTTTCGACCCATTCATGTGCTTTCCCTGCGTCTTGAAGAGGAAAAGATTTCGTAGTATTAATTTGTAAACTTCCATCGCGTAAATAACGGAAAACTTGCTTCGCAGTTTCTTGGAGTGATTCAGGACGTTTTTTTCGTGTAGTGCCAAAGCTAAAACCGAGTATAGAACGGCAACTTGCGTGTAAATCTTTTGTTTGAAAATGACCAACTTCTCCGCTAGCATTGCCGAAATGGACGAGACGACCGTAATAAGCAAGGCATTTTAAACTTCTTTCTGACATAGTACCAGAAATAGAGTCTAAAATTACATTAACTCCTTCTCCGTTTGTCAGCTTATTAACTTTCTCTACAAAATCTTCATCTTGATGACAAATAACATAATCAGCACCAGCATCTAAAGCAATTTTTCTTTTTGCTTCACTTCCGACAGTCCCGATTACTTTTTTAGCCCCTAATAATTTTGCGAGTTGAATCGCGGTAGTACCAATTCCTCCAGCAGCTGCATGAATTAGAACAGATTCACCTTGTTGAAGTCTTGCAACATTTACAAGTAAATTGTAGCTTGTAAAAGATACGATAGGGCAAGCGGCTGCAGTCTGGAAATCAACTTCATCCGGTAATACGAAAGTAAGATTTTCATTTGCAACAACATATTCAGAGTAAGAACCATTTTGAGGAAAAGCTATGACTCGTTGGCCAGGATAAATGTTTTTCACATGAGAACCTACGTGTTCTACAATACCAGCTGCATCTATCCCTGGGATAAAAGGTAAGGCTTTGTTTCCTTTTTTGCCATAACGTGATTTAATATCGGCGAAATTAACACTAGTAGCAACAACGTGAATTAAAACTTGGTTATCTGAAAGTGTAGGAATATCCATGTCTGTATATTTCAACACTTCAGGACCACCGAATGAAGTTACAACGATAGCTTTCATATACATCCTCCTAAATTTGACTATATATATTATTTTAAATCTTCATTAGGAATTGGAAAATTATATAATTGTTATGCAAGGTTATAAGTGAAGCCTATGAAGTCATTAGATCATTATATTAATGTATATAAAAAACTTTTTTGAAAAATCGAACGAAATATCGTTTTCTTGCCAATATATAGTGTAAGACAAAGGAGGGATGGTACATGAAGGATGAAACAGTGTATACAGATTTAATCCAATTAACTTTATCAGGCAATAAAGAAGCGTATAGCGAATTGTATGATAAAACGATTCAAGAAATATATAAGACAGCACATTTTTTAATAGAAGACAAAGCAGATGTAGATGATGTCGTTCAAGAAATATACATACAGCTATATGAATCGCTTCGTAAATATGATAGCAAGAAGCCATTTAGACCTTGGCTCATTGGACTTGCGATTAAACAAATTCATTCTTATAGAAGAAAGAGGTGGATGCGACTGCGAATTGTAAAAAAAGCAGAAGAGCAAAGAAAGCCAGTGCAAATTGATTTTTCTAGCGATGTTGTAAGTAAAATATCAAATCAAAAATTAATCGAACTCATTCATAAGTTACCGTATAAATTGAAACAAGTTATTATCTTAAGATACTTACACGATTACTCTCAAGAAGAAGTAGCACAAATATTACATATTCCAATCGGTACAGTGAAGTCTAGAATTCATGCGGCATTAAAGAAACTACGCCAAAAAGAACAAGTAGAAGAAATCTTTTTAGGAGAGGTAGGGAATGTGAAATGAGCTTAGATTGTAGAGTTAGAGAATCTATACAAGAAGAAGCGAAGGGGATTGTAGCACCGCCGGAGTTAAAAGAAAAAGTAATCATTCAAATAAAAATGAAGCGCAGTGGAAGTAAAAGGAAGAAGCGCCTTATCGCAGAAGTGCTTGCAGCAGCATTTTTAATTCCGACAACGGGTTTTGCTTATCAATCTATTATGGCAGATGGTATATACGGGTCTTTTGAAAATTTAAAGAAGCATGCCGGAGCTATAACATTAGAAGGATACATGCGTTTTAATGCAAAGTTATCACAAGCGAAAGATGAAATGGGTGCGGAGGAATATGAAGAGTTTACAAAAGAACTAAAGAAATTAACAAATGCAAAGCTTGAGTACGGGGATTCGAACGGTAATATTGATTATGATCAATTATCACCAGCTAAAAAAGAAGAAATGAAAAAGGTAGAAATGGAACTTCAGCCGTATTTTGATAAATTAAATGGCCATAAATCTAGTAAAGAAGTATTAACTTCAGAAGAGTATGAACAATATATGGAAGCGTTAATGTCATATCAAACTGTATTAGTAAAAGCGAAATCGAGTGGTGGGATAACAGTAGAAGAAGTACCTGAAGCGTATAAAGAAAGGTTTATTAAAGCAGAACAGTTTATGGAGTATGTAGATGAAAAGGTGAGATAAGTAAAAAAGCTCATAGCTTAAGCTGTGAGCTTTTCTTATTGAAACGTAAATATATTAACCACCTATTCCTTTTGCTAGCAATAGGAAATATACAAATACTAATATTACGCCATTTAATGCAGTACCAACTATTCCGAATAACCAATTTTTTGATGCTATCGCAAAAATAATACCGAGTAATGAAAGTATGCCTAGAATCGCAATAATCAAAGTTAAATTTGCATTAGGTCCTCTTAAAATAAAGAAAGAACATATACTTGCGAGAAACATTAGACACGAAAATCCAAAAAATCTATACATAATAATTCTCCCTTGATTGAAATGTATTTTGACTTATTGCACGATTTTCTATAGTTTAACATAAATTTCCTAGTACATATTGAATATATAAACAATAAAAAACGAGTATAAAATCTACGTGATTTCATACTCGTTTTATTATTACTTAAATTTCCTTACCGCATGAATAGCTACTCTTACAAGGAGTATTGCACTTATAAATAAACCACCATAACCAACGACACTTGAAAATTGAACATTAGGTTCTTTTGCATACAAGTCAGGGGCAGAATTATCTTGATTTGCTTAATAAAGTGAAAGTGGGAAATTACTTAGTTATATTCCTTACTATTCCCCTTGTCTTTTTGTATCAAACAATCTAAAAGTGAGTAACCAGCTATTAAACTAATAATGGTAACGAAAGTCGTATTCACAAGAATAATATTAGCTAAATAAGGTAGGTATGAACCAACTGGTGAAAAGAGTAGAGCTGGGGAAAAGGAAATGAATAGCGTAGGCAATGTAATAGCGATAAATTTATCCGGCTGAAAGCTCCAGTTTTGTTTACTCGTTTCACGATTAATGGATTGAAGGAATCGTAATAAAATGCCAACTACAAGAGGGAAGAGTGTAAAGTAAAATAATCTTGGATAAACGTTAAAATTCACCTGCGCGTCTGTATCTAAATAAAATTGAATTTTCACTCCGACAAATAATAATAAGACGATAAATAATGTAAAGCAGAGGTATAGCATCACTTTTTGCATTGCATTCCACCATCCTTTACTCAAAATATATTCAAAAAAAGAAGAGATATACAATAACTACTGTTGTATATCTCTTCTTTTACTGTTAGTTAATAGTGGATTTGGATTTCTCTTGTTTCGTGAAATAATCAATAATGCCCATCGCGCTAATTTCTATATCCAGATGTAAAATATTATAAACGGAATGATCTGATGGGACGTTTAACTTTGTAAGATGAGAAGAGATTTTATCCATTAATACAGTTTGTAAAGCCTTAGTCGCTTCATCGAAGTCATTATACTGTTCAAAGACCTCTTTACCAGTATGGACGAAAATAGGTAACCAATGTTCAAGCTGGTTATATACTTCTGTAACATTTGATGAAGCGCCGTAATGACCGAAATAAATAGTGTCTACATTCATACTTTGAATGTGATTTTTAGAAGCAATCATCGCATCTGGCTGAAATTGTGAAGGAGACGTTGACGGTAGATATAACTCTACATTAAGATCTGCAAGTTCTCTATAATAAATTCCAATTGTATCGCCAGTAAAAATGCCGTTTGTTAATGAATCGTGAATGCTAATATGGTGTTTTGCATGTCCCGGTGTATCATAAAATGTAAGGATGCGGTCTTCTGCAATTTTTAATGTATTACCATGCTGTACAATACGAACACGTTCTTCTTTTATAGGAAGAATTGGATCAAAAAGTTTATCGAAATCTTCTTTGTACACAGCTTTTGCACCTAAAATAAGTTTTGTTGGATCAATCATATGACGAGCGCCGCGCGAATGTACATATAAAGTAGCGTTTGGGCACTTTTCCATCATTAGCCCTGCTGCGCCTGCATGATCTAAATGAACATGTGTAACAATGATATTTTTTACATCTTTTAAATCAATATGTAGTTGTTGTAAGCCGTCTAAAATATACGGAAGAGAAGGGGCTGCACAAGTTTCAATTAAAGTAATTTCGTCACCTAATAAAACGTACGTACCTGTTCGTTCAATATGTTGTAAGTCGTAATCATCAATAAGATATAGGTGAGAAGATAATTGTTCTACTTTTTTCATATTTACCACTCCTTATATACGGTATGTATCTATTATACGCTAACAATAGAAAAAGGCAGAAAACGAAAGCTCGTCTTCTGCCTTTTTCTATCGTTGTTATTTCGTTTGTTCTTTATTAATAGACATAACGAACAGTCCAACAATACCTCCAACTATTGGAAGCATAATTTCTCCTGCTAAATTAAAGTAGGAGCTTAAGAATAAACCATTTACATCGATTACCCAACCAGTAACATACAATAACATCATATATAGTACGAAATAAAACTCGCGATTTGAAATCGTTTCATGTTGTGCAGTTTTCATAATGAACACCATCCTTTTCTTTTATAATGGAAATACAAACTGTCACATTTTGTTCACAATTCAATTGTAAAACTTTCCATCATAAAAGTCTAGTATATTGTGTCGAATTTTCGAACGAAAATAAAGCGCTATCATTTTGGTGTATAAGTACGTAATAAGAGCTGTATATTCACGAATGTAGTATAGTATAAACATAGAATGATAGTGAAGAGAGGGGTAGGAACAATGACAGTTTATGATTTTTCAGCTAAAACAATAACAGGAGAAGATAAATCGTTAAAAGATTACGAAGGAAAAGCACTTCTTATTGTAAATGTAGCTAGCAAATGTGGTTTTACACCGCAATATAAAGGATTACAAGAAGTATATGATAAATATAAAGATCAAGGATTAGAAATACTAGGTTTCCCTTGTAATCAATTTGGAGGACAAGAACCGGGAACAGAAGCTGATATTACTAGTTTTTGTGAATTAAACTATGGTATAAACTTTCCTATGTTTGCAAAGGTTGATGTAAAAGGTGATAAAGCTCACCCTCTATATACATACATGACAGAACAAGCACCAGGTTTACTCGGTATGAAAGCAGTAAAATGGAACTTTACTAAGTTTCTAATTGGAAGAGATGGGAAAGTAGTAGGGCGTTTCGCACCGCAGACGAAGCCGGTGGATTTAGAGGTTGAGATTGAGAAGATACTTGGAGAATAACTAGGAGTTTCACTTTATTAAAAACGCCTCAAAGAACAATGCAGTTCTTTGAGGCGTTTTCTTTAAACCCACATTATCAAGATTAAATCACTCCATCGAAGTCATTTGATTTAGGCAGAGAAGCTGCTTTTTTCATAAGCACTTCCCATAAGTGTACGGATTTTTTCCATTCGGCTGCGGCCTGTTCCTTTTGATACATAGCGTTCTCATAACTGAAAGTAAGTTGTTGCATATCAGCCGAGTTGTAAAGTGTATCGATGTGGAGAGCGTATTCTCGGAATGTTTGACATTCACTCCGTGGTATGCCGATTCTCGCAAATTGTTTTAAAAGTGCGCCGTAAGCTTTTTGATAAACAGCATCATCTTTTCGATATTTATAGAAAAGAATAATAAAAAATGTAATCCACTTCATTCTAGTGGTGAAGAGAATGTATCCTATAATACTAAGCGGTATCATAGAGAGGAACACGTACCACCAAGAAAATCCATTTTTGGAATTTGTGATCTTTTTAGTAGAGGATTCATCTGTATTTTCTATTAAACTTTTGAGCTTTGCTTCATTGTTCCGCTCTTGCATTTGCGCGTTTTGAGAATTATTTTCTTCGTTATTTTGTGAAGTAGAAGCAGAAGGATTATTTATAAAGTTATAGGGATTGGTAAACCCTTTTGTTGGTTCGAATGGAATCCATCCGTATCCTGGAAAATATACTTCAACCCAAGAGTGTGCGTTATTGTTTTCGATTTTATAAACATTCTCACCTTCTGCATCAGCAATTGTAGTCTCAAGAGTTCCTTCTGTAAAGCCTTTTACCCAGCGAGCAGGAATCCCGGCAGAACGAAGTAACACGATCATAGAAGTCGAAAAATTATTACAGTAGCCGCTTTTTGTATCGAAAAGGAATTGATCTACATAATCTTGGTTTTTTGCAGGGAATAAGACATTCATTGTTTCGTATACAAAAGAATGGTCTGTGAAGTAATTTTCAATAGCCAATACTTTATCATATCGGTTGTCTTTATCATTTGTAAGATTGACAGCCAAGTCTTTTACTCGCTGCGGTAATGATTCGGGAAGTTGTGTGTACTTTGTCATGAAATAAGAACTTGTTTCATGACCTTCATTCGTTTTTACAGCTTTCAAATTTTCTATGGAAAACTCCGGGATTTCATATGTTACTTTATACGAATTTAAAGTAGTAGAAGAATCTCCGTGCATCGTATAGATTTTTTCTGAAAATGGGTCAACGCTGTATGATACATCGGGAGAAGCCTCAACCGATACTAATCCTGCTGGATAGGTAAGGTGAGGATAACTTTTTTGCATGGTGATTGTTGCTTCGGTTGTCTCCGTTTTTGTATTTTGTTCGTACCAACTCACGACGTCGTTTTTATTTTTAAAAGAAACCTTTTTCGGATTTTCAGAAACCTCCCAGCCTTTTCCTGTATAAAAATCTTTTGTTTCTACTCTCCAATATTGTTTGTTTTGCGTTTTTGCTGTAAAAACAATTGTATTATCCGCCTTAAAAGGACCACCTAATTGCGAGTCATCTAAACCATACCCAATTTTAGAAATTTCTTGTTCTTTACTTGCTTCGGATGTGTTGAATTTAAAAAAATTCATTGGGTTTGGCCATTGAGGGCCAAATTTTGGAGCGAAGTATGCGATGGTTGCTGACAATACAATAAATATTGTAAGAGGTCTAAGTAATTTTGAGATTGCTCTAGCATAATTTTGTAAGTGTTCAATCTCTTTTATTCGTTCTATTTGAAGAAGACTAAGCATAAAAAAGCCAATGACAACAGTACGAATAATAGCGTAGTTTGCATTGTATAAATGTAAGTTATGAAAAGTTGTGATATAAATAATAGTCAATACAAGAAATAACAACCCACGTTTTTTATGAATCATCCAAAAAGAGATGAAAGAACTCAAAAACCAAAATGATAAAAAAAATAATAGTGTTGGAAAAACTGGAGAAATATCTAGCAAATTCCCTTGGAAAAACAGGGAGGAATTTCGAGAAATATCAGAAAAAAATTTCGTTAGCCAAGATGGATTTATAAAAGCATTTTTATAATACAGGAAATGAATGATGAATAAGATCGTGACGATTTTTATAGGAATCTGCCATCTTGTTTGAAAAAAAGAGAGAGTGAAGCAAATTCCTATAAATATTACAAAAATATCTAATCTACCTACATTTGTAATACCTATAAGGGGTCTTAGCCATTCTAGTAAAAGTAGAAGTGCACATACATGCATGAAGAATCTATTCATATCCCACTGTTTTTTTGTTTGTAATGTTATCATTTGCTCACCTCAAAAAACACGTTTGTATACCGGTTTTCATAAACCGCATTTACAAATATTTTTCGTTTTTGTAGAGTTTCTAGTATACTTAGTTCTCGCTGTGAAAGTTGATTTGCTTTTTCTTTCACGACAAAAACCATTAATTTTCTATTTTTAATAGCTGCAAAGTCAGCCGCCTTTTGAATATCGGGAGAAAGAACGCTTGTCACGAGTATAATCGTTACGGGCTCATAAATTTTTCTTAATTCCATTTCTACGCTCTGGGAGAGCGGGAATACACTGTCTGCTTGTACTTTCGCTAAATGACAAAAGATTTGTTGTAACTGCGTATCTCCATTGTCTAAAGGGAAAAAAGTTCGTTCTTTTCCGACAGACACGAATGACGCTGGTGAATTTTGCTTCAAGACAGCCCTAACAATAGAGGCAGTAAACGTTACGACTGATTCGAATAAAGGAGATGGGGTTCTGTCCATGAATATCATAATATTATGGCTGCGCTGTTGTTCAAACTCTTTCGTCATAATATTGTTTGTTCGTGCAGTTGCTTTCCAATCAATCCATGAAAAGCGGTCACCAGGTTTATATTCTCTGACACCGACAGAGACTGTAGAGTCTTTTGCTAAATTTATATTTGCTGAAAGTGCCCCTTGTTCGAAATGATTTTCCAATTGTCGATACGTTATATCTACATACTGGGGATAGACTAAAAATGTATCTGGAACTGAAAAAGTTACTTCTTTCTCTATCACACCGAATAGATCGCCAGTTTTGACACGTACGTTTGAAAAAGTGTGCTCTCCTCTAGGGATTGTGTCAATAACATATTGAAACGAAATATTTCGTTTTAGTCCTGGAAAGAGTATTACTTTATTCATCTTCGTTTGTTTACAATTTGTAAATTGTGATGGCAGTTCATCTTCTATAACTAAATAAAGTAAGGGAAAAGGAAATTTTCTTTCTATTGTAAGAGTGCTTAAAAATTGTTCTCCTGCTGCATATTCGTTTTGGTTTGTTATTCGTTTTACTTCAGCGTCCCGTAAAGCGTAGAAGGGAAGTAGTAGTGAATAAAGGCAAATAGGAATCGTACTGTAAAACAAAAACCAACTTACAAATCCTCCTTGAAGCATAGCGTATACAAATGTTAAGACTAGGCATAAAGGTATTAGCAATAACTTCGTAACGTGATATAGCGCCCGTAGTAGTCGTTTCATCAAAGGTTCATCTTCCTTTGAGTTGGAACGGTAGTTCGTGCAACGATTTTGGCGATAACTTGTTCTCCTGTTATTCCTTCAAATCTTGCTTCCATTTTTAGAATGAGTCTGTGAGCTAACACGTAAGGAGCTAAAAATTTAACATCGTCTGGAATAACATAATTTCTGCCATGGATGAATGCATAAGCTTGTGAAGCTTTCATTAAAGCAATTGAGCCGCGTGGACTTGCACCTAGCTGTATAGAACTATAAGAACGAGTCTGACTAACAAGCTTTACAATGTAATGCTTGATTGCTTTGTCCATGTTTATATCCCGTACGCTTTGTTGTAAATAAAGTAATTCTTTTATTGTAGTAATAGCTTGTAAATGAGAGAGTGGATTTGTTTTTTCCATCCGGTTTAAAATTTCAAATTCTTCTTCTGGTGTAGGATATCCCATTCTTAGCTTCAGCAAGAAACGATCGAGCTGAGCTTCTGGTAAAGGGTATGTTCCCTCATATTCGACCGGATTTTGTGTAGCCATTACAAAGAACGGTTTTGGTAACGGTCTTGTAATGCCATCTATTGTGATATTGCCTTCTTCCATACTTTCAAGTAAGGCAGATTGTGTCTTTGGAGATGTACGATTAATTTCATCAGCAAGTATAAAATTCCCCATAATTGGTCCAGGCTTGAACTCAAATTGGAGCTCTTTTGGATTATAAATAGAAACACCTGTTACATCTGACGGCAGTAAATCAGGTGTGAATTGAATTCGCTTGTAATCGGCATCAATTGATTTAGAAAGAGTGCGTACTAACATTGTTTTCCCGACACCGGGAACATCTTCTAATAGTACATGACCTTCAGCTAAGAGAGCTGTTAAGGCTAAGATCGTTTCTTTTCGTTTCCCGACCATTAATTTTTCAATATTGTTGATTATTTTTTCTACAATAGGATGTAATGAATCAAGCTGGGGCATTGTAATCCTCCTAATTTTATTATCGTTTTCTAATCTATTTAGTGGACAATAGAATTTATCCCTCTATTTGCGGGTAGTAAAACTCTCATCTTAAATTCCGAGAATATTCAGATTATTTATTTCGATTACAACTAGTATAATTGTTTCCATAACTAAGGGCAATACAGTAAATAATGATTTGTAGTTTTATATAAAATATGTCTTGATATAAAATAGTAGCGTTGAAGAAAAATAAATTCCTTACGTACAATAAAACAATAGGATAATCGGTGTCAGAAGGTGACAAATATTTATTATTTATATATAATCATGGGTTATCGAGAGTATTGTCGGTAAAGAAGGGGAGGGAGGGAAGGAAAGGATGACCTTGGTAACCAAAATAAATAGCGTAGAAATCCCTACGCGTAAAGGTTAGATACATATATCATATGTCTTGTGATTAAAATTTATATGAAATAATAAATAAAGCCGACTGCATGTAGAGGCCAGCCACTTAAATTATTACAATTCTTTATTTTTCTCTTTTTTTAATTCTTTTCGTTTAGCTAACCAAATATGAATTAATTCTACCAATTCCATTGTTTCTATCTCACAATATTCACCTTTACCATCTTCGGCTAAATTGTCTAGCACAGTAGTTGTGTCGTTCCGAATTTCTAAACCGCAAATGTTGCCATTTACTACTCCGTAATTTTTTTCTCCGTTTAAAACACTATGTATTTCTTCTAAAATCCAATCTCCAAAAGCAGAAACTTCAACTCCTAAAAAAGTTTCAACAAGTTTAATTTCTTGAGGAAGTCTCATAACTAAATCTCTATTGTTAAGTACTTCAAAACTATATGGATATTTCATTACTATTCTACTCCTTTATACTAGCATCACTCTTGTCCTATTTAAATTATAGAAAAAGTAGATTATTATGAAACTCATCTACCCAATAATTCTCTGATTCAGGTATTAATGCAGTGAAATCTTCATATTTACCTATCCAATCTTTTGGTACATATTCTTCGTATGATGCTGGTTCCGGAAACATCGAATATAGTATTGTATCATCAAAGTTAATTAATAACACTGGACTGAAATCTAATAGATCTTCTCCTGCATTTTTACTTTTAATATTTTCAAGTAATAAATAATTTAATTCCTCTTTAGTTACGTTATATTTATTAATCCTTTGTAAAAACACCTCTATATTTTCATTATCTAATACTTTTATTCCATTTCTTTCTTCCGTTTCGTAATTATCTTCAGTGCTTACACCTAAATTTTTATATGCATTATCTAATTTATTATAATCTAAAAACCATAGTTCTTTATCTGTTACATACCATCTAAATTCATTATTATATATGACGGCTACTACAATGTTTTCTGCATAAAGTGGTTCTAATATCATAATATCCTCCTTTTATTATAACTTTATAATCCTGCCATTCCTGGCGTTGTTGGGTCAACTATTTTCAGGACAGTTGCCCTTGGTTTAGTGGATATAAAGTATTGCATTTTCATTTATAAACTGATCTAACGATTTAAGTATATCAAATTTAACAGTCAGTGAAGGATGTGAACCCCACAATGATTAGATTTTCATTTTTTTATATTTTCACTGGAATTTATGACAATCTCTTGAACTGTGCGAAATGTCACATCTGTATTTTACAACCTCTCTTATAGTAAGGGTATGAAAGAGAGACGTATTAAAGGAGTGAACATGATGAAGAAGAAACCTTCAGCACTAATGAGACGTTTAAAATATTTTTCACCAATAGATCGTTATAACGATAATCATACACAAGAAACATATGAAGATCGCGAATGGGAGAATGTGTACAGAAAGCGTTGGCAGCATGATAAAGTAATTCGTTCTACACACGGCGTGAACTGCACTGGTTCATGTAGTTGGAACATTTATGTGAAAGATGGAATTGTAACTTGGGAAGGACAAGAGCTTAATTATCCAACGACAGGTCCTGATATGCCTGATTTTGAACCACGAGGATGTCCGCGTGGAGCGAGTTTTTCTTGGTACATTTATAGTCCACTTCGTGTGAAATATCCTTATGTACGTGGTGTTCTTTGGAGTATGTGGCAAGAGGAATTACAAAATAATGATTCACCACTAGATGCTTGGAAAAGCATTGTGGAAAACCCTGAAAAAGCACGTAAGTATAAGCAGGCGCGTGGTAAAGGTGGATTTATTCGTGCGAATTGGGATGAAGTATTACAACTCGTTTCTGCTTCGTTACTTTACACAATAATTAAATACGGCCCAGACCGAAATGTTGGTTTTTCACCAATTCCAGCTATGTCGATGTTAAGTCATGCAGCTGGTAGCCGCTTTATGCAACTTATGGGTGGACCGATGCTTAGTTTCTATGATTGGTACGCGGATTTACCACCAGCTTCTCCGCAAATTTGGGGTGATCAAACAGATGTACCAGAAAGTAGTGACTGGTATAACTCTGGTTACATTATGACGTGGGGTTCAAATGTACCGATGACGAGAACGCCAGATGCACACTTTTTAGCCGAAGTTCGATATAAGGGAACGAAAGTTGTTTCTGTAAGTCCTGACTTCGCCGAGTCTACTAAGTTTGCGGATGATTGGATTAGTGTGAAACAAGGTACAGACGGTGCACTTGCGATGGCAATGGGGCATGTGATCTTACAAGAATTTTACGTAGATAATCAAGTGGAATACTTCACAAAGTATGCGAAGCAATATACTGATTTTCCTTTCTTTGTCACATTGAAACAAAAAGGAGATCAATTCGTCGCTGATCGTTTCTTAAATGCTACTGATATTGGACGTGAAACAAAGTTAGGAGAATGGAAGCCTGTTCTTTGGAACGAGAACACGAAAGATTTTGCAACACCTCACGGCACAATGGGATCACGTTGGGATAATGAAAAGAAATGGAACTTACGTTTAGAAGATGAACAAACAGGTGAAAAGATTGATCCACGTCTTTCTTTACTTGGAATGGAAGATGCGGTTGGAACGGTACAAATTCCGTACTTCTCTGATGATGGAAACAAAGTATTGGAACGTACAATTCCAGTGAAAAAAGTTATGACAGAAGAAGGCGAAGTGTTCGTTACAACTGTGTATGACTTAACGTTAGCAAATTACGGCGTGAACCGAGGGCTCGGCGGACAAGAACCGAAAGACTTCAATGATGATGTACCGTTTACACCTGCATGGCAAGAGAAAATGACAGGAGTGAAACGAGAGCTTATTATTCAAATCGCTCGTGAGTTCGCACAAAATGCTGTTGATACGAATGGTCGCTCGATGATTATTGTAGGGGCCGGTATTAACCATTGGTTTAACTCTGATACGATTTATCGCGCTGTTTTAAATCTTGTTCTTCTCGTTGGCGCACAAGGTATAAACGGCGGTGGTTGGGCACATTATGTTGGGCAAGAAAAGTTACGACCAGCAGAAGGATGGCAAACAATCGCGATGGCAAAAGATTGGCAAGGGCCACCAAAATTACAAAACGGAACATCTTTCTTCTATTTCGTAACAGATCAATGGCGTTATGAAGATACACCGGTTGGACATTTAGCATCACCAATTGAGGGTAACTCTCGTTATCAACATCACGGTGATTACAATGTATTAGCAGCACGACTTGGCTGGTTACCTTCCTATCCAACATTCGAGAAAAATGGAATTGAATTATATAAAGAAGCTGTTGCTGCTGGGGCAACAACACAAGAAGAAATTGGAAAATACGTTGCGAAAAAATTAAAAGAAAAAGAACTGAAATTTGCGATTGAAGATCCAGATAATAAAAATAACTTCCCGCGCAACTTATTCGTATGGCGTGCCAACTTAATTTCAAGTTCTGGTAAAGGACACGAATATTTCTTAAAACATTTATTAGGTACAACAAATGGATTAATGAATGACGATAGTGATTCGTTGCGACCAGAAGAAATTAAGTGGCATGAAGAAGCGCCAGAAGGGAAGCTTGATTTACTCATTAATTTAGATTTCCGTATGGCTGGAACAGCGCTTTATTCTGATATCGTCTTACCTGCTTCAACTTGGTATGAAAAACATGATTTGAGTAGTACAGATATGCATCCATTTGTGCATCCATTTAATCCAGCAATCGGTTCACCGTGGGAAGCACGCTCTGACTGGGATATTTTCACCACTCTTTCTAAAGCTGTGTCAGATTTAGCGAAGAAAATCGATCTTGAGCCAATGAAAGAAGTCGTTGCAACACCACTTCTTCACGATACACCGCAAGAATTAGCACAACCACTTGGCAAGATTAAAGATTGGAGCAAAGGCGAGTGTGAACCAATCCCAGGTAAAACAATGCCGCAAATTCATGTTGTCGAAAGGGATTATAAAACGATTTATGACAAAATGACAGCCCTTGGGCCAAATGCCGGGAAACAACCGATTGGTACGAAAGGGATTTCTTGGTCAGCAGAAAAAGAATATGAGCAATTAAAGAGTCGATTAGGCATTATTCGAACGGATTCTATTGCGAAAGGATGCCCAGATATAAAAGAAGCAATCAATGCTGCTGAGGCAGTATTAACACTTTCTTCTACAACAAATGGTCATATGGCTGTAAAAGCATGGGAAGCACTTGAAAAACAAACGGATTTAAAACTACGTGATTTAGCAGAAGAACGTGAAGAAGAATGCTTCACATTCGAACAAATTACAGCACAGCCTAAAACAGTAATTACTTCTCCAGCCTTTACAGGTTCTGAAAAAGGTGGACGCCGTTACTCACCATTTACAACAAATGTGGAACGTCTTATCCCTTGGAGAACGATAACTGGTCGACAATCTTTCTACTTAGATCATGACATGATGAAAGAATTTGGTGAAACGATGGCAACATTCAAACCAATTCTGCAACATAAACCGTTTCGTAAATCACGCCCTGAAGTAGAGGGGAAAGAAATTACACTAAACTATTTAACACCGCATAATAAATGGTCAATTCATAGTATGTACTTCGATTCATTGCCGATGTTAACGCTGTTTAGAGGCGGCCCAACGGTTTGGATGAATAAAGATGATGCGAATGAAGCTGGTGTTGCTGATAATGATTGGATCGAGTGCTTTAACCGTAACGGTGTTGTTGTAGCACGTGCTGTTGTAACGCACCGTATACCGAGAGGAATGGCGTTTATGCATCATGCGCAAGATCGCCACATTAACGTGCCTGGTACGAAATTAACAAGCACCCGCGGGGGAACGCATAATAGTCCAACACGTATTCATGTTAAACCAACACATATGATTGGTGGATATGGCCAATTAAGCTATGGATTTAACTACTATGGTCCGACTGGGAACCAGCGTGACTTAAATGTCGTAATCCGTAAACTGAAGGAGGTAGATTGGCTTGAAGATTAAAGCACAAGTCGGAATGGTAATGAACCTAGATAAATGCATCGGCTGCCATACTTGTAGTGTAACGTGCAAAAACACCTGGACAAATCGTCCAGGTGCTGAATATATGTATTTCAATAACGTAGAAACGAAACCTGGAATTGGTTATCCAAAACAATGGGAAGATCAGGAGAAATACAAAGGCGGCTGGGAATTGAAAAATGGTGAAATTCAGCTGAAATCCGGTTCGAAAATGAAGCGTCTTATGAATATTTTCCACAATCCAGATCAACCAACAATTGATGATTACTTTGAACCTTGGAACTATGATTATGAAACATTAACAAATAGCCCGCAGCGTAAGCATCAACCAGTTGCTCGTCCGAAATCAGCAATTACAGGCGAATTTATCGACAAAATTGAATGGGGTCCAAACTGGGAAGATGATTTAGCGGGCGGACATATAACAGGATTACAAGATCCGAACGTAAAGAAAATGGAAGAAGAAATTAAAACGGATTTTGAGAATGTCTTTATGATGTATTTACCACGCATATGCGAACATTGTATGAATCCATCTTGCGTATCATCTTGTCCATCTGGTGCGATGTATAAACGTGAAGAAGATGGGATTGTTCTTGTGGATCAAAATGCATGTCGTGCTTGGAGATTCTGCGTATCATCTTGTCCATATAAAAAAGTGTATTTTAACTGGCAAACGAATAAAGCAGAAAAATGTACAATGTGTTTCCCACGTATTGAAGCTGGTATGCCAACGATTTGTTCGGAAACATGTGTAGGACGTATTCGATATATTGGGGTAATGCTATATGACGCTGATAAAGTGAAAGAAGCAGCTTCTGTTGAAGATGAAAAAGATTTATATGAATCTCAGCTTACAGTTTTCCTAGATCCAAATGATCCAGAAGTAGCAGCTGAAGCGAAAAAACAAGGTATTCCTGAAGAGTGGATTAAAGCGGCACAAGAGTCGCCAATCTATAAAATGATTATCGATTGGAAAATCGCTCTACCTCTTCATCCAGAGTACCGCACAATGCCAATGGTTTGGTATATCCCGCCGCTTAGCCCAATTATGAATATGGTGGAAGGGAAAGGAAGTAACTGGCAAGCAGAAGAGATTTTCCCTGCTATCGATAATATGCGTATTCCAATTCAATATTTAGCGAATTTACTCACTGCAGGAGATGAATCACATATTCGTCTTACATTGAAAAAAATGGCTGTCATGCGAACGCATATGAGAGCACTGCAAATTAATAAAGAACCAAATGAAGCCGTATTAAAAGAACTTGGTTTAACGAAACAGGATGTAGAAGATATGTATCGTCTTCTTGCTATCGCAAAATATAAAGATCGCTTCGTCATCCCGACTTCACACCGCGAACAAGTTGCAGATTTATATAGCGAACAAGGAAGCTGTGGCCTTTCCTTCACAGGTGGCCCAGGCTCTTGTATGACAATTTCTTAAATAAAGGGGGCAGAAAATCATGAAACAAAGTTTACAAACTGCTTTTTCTTGTTCTTCTTTTCTTCTCTCCTATCCGGAACTTGGGTGGGGAGAAGCTTTAACTGAATTACAAGAAGAGATTGAAGCGATTGAACAGAAAGACGTTAAAGTAGCACTTACAGCATTTATTAAACAAGCACTAGATAAAACGAATGATCAATTAATTGATTGTTACGTATATACATTCGATTTTGGTAAAAAGACAAATATGTATTTAACTTATATGAACACCGGTGAACAAAGAGAAAGAGGTATTGAATTATTAGAGTTAAAACAGCATTATAAAAAATCTGGTTTTGAAGTAACAGATAAAGAACTACCTGATTATTTACCGCTATTACTTGAGTTTTTTGCAAATGCAAATGAGCAAGATAGTGAGCCAATTATGAGTAAATACAAGGAAAATATACAAGCATTGCACGTTCAATTAAAAGAAGCTGATAGTATGTATGAACCAATTCTTGCAGCTATACTCCTCGCTATCGATACATGGGGTGTACAGACAAATTAGAAAGGAGAGTTGTCAAAATGATGGATCAATTTCTATGGGTGTTGTTTCCCTATATAATTTTTGCAATCTTTATCGGTGGACATATTTTCAGATACAACTATGATCAATTTGGATGGACATCAAAATCTAGTGAACTATTAGAGAAGAAAATGCTCCGGGTCGGAAGTCTATTATTCCACTTTGGGATCATGTTCGTAATTGGCGGTCATATTATGGGGATTTTAATTCCAGAGTCCGTATACCGTTCAATAGGTATTTCTGAACATATGTATCATGTAGTAGCAATTAGTTTCGGACTTCCAGCAGGTGTTGCTTCTATCATCGGTTTAATTATATTAACGTATCGCCGTGTAACCGTAAAACGCATCATTGCAACGAGTACAACGGGAGATTATATTGCGCTTATATTACTACTTATCGTTATGCTAGCAGGACTTTCCTCAACATTTTTAAATATCGACTCAAAAGGGTTTGATTATCGCACAACGATCGGTCCATGGTTCCGAAGTCTCTTCATTTTCCAACCGAAAGTTGAATATATGATGGAAGTACCTGTTTGGTTTAAATTTCATATTATTGCAGCGATGGGGCTTTTCGCAGTATGGCCATTTACAAGACTTGTACATGTATTTAGTGCCCCAATTAAATATTTAAGTCGTAGTGATGTAATTTACAGAAGACGTATTCCTAATGAATTGAAAAAATAATACCGCTGTAAACGGATAGGAGCTGACAGCTAACATGAAACGAGGTCTAATGGGAGGCCTCGTCTTTTTATATAGGAGATAATTGTGTATGAAAAAAGAGTAGCATCTATATTAGATGCTACTCAATGCTACAAACAGAGGCAGAGCAATCTTCACAAGCAATTGCACACTTTAAAAATTGTAAATCATGAATTGTAATCTTTCCTTTATAAATAGAAATTGTACCTTGTTTTTTTAAATCATTTAACATTCGATTTACACTTTCACGTGAAGTTGCACAGAAATTAGCAAGTTCTTGATTCGTTAATGGTAAATCGATGAGAATCCCGTTTTCCTTTAACACACCATAACTATTCGTCATTCGGATGAGAGTAGAATACAGGGCACCTTTTTTGCCGTGTAATACTAAATCTCGGAACTTCGTTTGCATTCTTCTTAAATGTTCACTAATCCATTTCATAAATTCAAATACAAGTGCAGGCTTTTGGAGTAATGCTTTTTCTAAGGTTTCACGCTTTATTACTCCTACTTCAACATCTTCAAGGCATTTAGAATTTAATAAATACTTCGCATTGTCCGTGAACAATGTTAATTCTCCAATAATGTCGTATGCCGAACAAATACGAAGTGTTAATTCTTGCCCATCAGCACTTAGTTTACTAATTTGTACTTTTCCTGAGTGGATGATATAGAGTTCTGTTGCTTCCATACCTTCTTGAAAAATAAAACTTCCTTTTTTAATCTGCATTTTATATTCAACAGATGCAAGTAATTCCTTTAAATCTTGAGATAATGTCATACTGTTTGCCACAGCGATCACCTTTCTTCTCATAAACAATATATTTCTTATTTTGAATGTAAGTATGATGAAAATGCAAGAGATATTTTTGAAAAAAAGTGAAATTTCAATGACCGTAAGGGAAAACAAATTAATATTTTTTAAGAGTTAATGGAAGTAAAGGGGGAAATGATTATAAGTGTTTAGTTGAAAAAGATAACCAACAAAAAAATCGATATGTAAAGTAGATGAGACTAAAGATGTGAACAAAATTCGAACGGATTTGTGAAGAATTTTTGAATGGGGAAAGTAATGTGAGAAAAGTCACATTGAATATGTAGCTTCTTTTTTATAATGAAGGCAAATAAAAAAATTGAAAACTTACTAAGGATTTGAGTAGAAAAGAAGGGATATAGATGCACGAGAAGATGAGAGATTCTTTAAAGCGGCCACTTCAAGATTTACGTATTTCAGTTATTGACCGTTGTAATTTTAGGTGCACATACTGTATGCCAGCTGAAGTGTTCGGACCAGATTACGCTTTTTTACAGGAAGAGTTTTTATTAACGTTCGATGAAATAGAAAGATTGGCGAGATTATTTATAAGTATGGGAGTGGAAAAAATTAGGCTTACTGGCGGTGAACCTTTGTTGCGTAAAGATTTACCGAAGTTAATTGCAAGGCTTGCAAAGCTAGAAGGCTTAAAGGATATTGGACTCACAACAAACGGTATTCATTTAGCAAAACAAGCAAAGCTATTAAAAGAAGCTGGATTAAAACGTGTAAATATTAGTTTAGATGCGATAGAAGATTATGTCTTCCAAAAAATTAATGGACGAAACGTAAGTACAAAACCTGTCTTGAAAGGAATTGAAGCAGCAAAGGCAGCTGGATTAGAAGTAAAGGTAAATATGGTTGTAAAAAAAGGAATGAATGATAACCAAATTCTTCTTATGGCTCGTTATTTTAAAGAACAAGAAATTCAGCTCCGTTTTATCGAGTTTATGGATGTGGGGAGTACGAATGGCTGGAACTTTGAACAAGTCATTACGAAGGAACAAGTAATAGAGAAAATTAATCGTGTATATCCGCTTGAGCCTGTTACACCTCGTTACTTTGGAGAAGTTGCAAAATTATATCGATATGTAGGGAGCAACGCAGAAGTTGGATTTATTACTTCAGTCTCCGAATCTTTTTGTTCTTCTTGTACGAGGGCTCGTATTTCGGCAGACGGCAAGTTTTTTACATGCTTATTTGGAACGAAAGGAACAGACTTGCGAACGCTTCTTCAAGAGAATATTTCTGATGCCTCGCTACTAAAAATTTTAAAACATACATGGGAATTTAGAAAAGATCGGTATTCAGATGAAAGAACAGCTGAAAGTACAAAAAAACGTCCAAAAATTGAAATGTCCTACATTGGTGGATAATGAAAGGAGGATTCCGTATGCAGGAGCGTTATTCAAGGCAAGTATTATTTTCTGGAATTGGTGAAATGGGACAAAAGAAAATAAGAGAAAAGCATGTGCTTCTAATCGGTGCGGGTGCACTAGGGGCTGCAAATGCGGAAGCGCTCGTTAGGATGGGAATTGGGAAATTGACAATTGCTGACCGTGACTACGTTGAATGGAGTAATTTACAAAGGCAACAGTTATATACAGAAGAAGATGCACAGCAGTGTAAACCGAAAGCAATTGCAGCGGCAGAACATTTAAGAAGGATTAATTCTGAAGTGGAAATTGTACCAATTGTAACGGATGTCACAATGCAGGAGATGGAAGAGTTAACAAAAGAAGTGGAGCTTATTTTAGATGCGGCTGATAATTTCGATACGCGCCTACTTATCAATGACATTTCACAAAAAGAAAATATACCTTGGATATATGGTGGGTGCATCGGAAGTTACGGTGTAACGTATACAATTCTTCCAGGGGAAACACCATGTTTTCGCTGCCTAATGGATCATCCAATGGGCGGAGCAACGTGCGATACAGCAGGAATCATTCAACCAGCTGTACAAATGGTTGTTGCTCACCAAGTAACAGAAGCGATGAAAATATTGGTGGACGATTATAAGGCGCTAAGGGGAACAATGTTATCATTTGATATTTGGAACAATCAATATCTCTCATTAAAGGTAAATAGACAGAAGAAAAGCACATGTCCATCTTGTGGCAATGTACGCAAGTATCCAAGTTTAACATTTGAAGCACAGTTGAAAACTGAAGTGTTATGCGGGCGGAATACAGTTCAAATCCGTCCAGGGATAAAGCGAGTTCTTCATTTAGAAGAAATTCAAAAGCGCTTACAAAAAAGTGTGAATGTCAAAAAAACACCATATTTACTATCGTTTCTTGTTGATGAATATCGTTTTGTTTTATTTACAGACGGTAGGGCATTTATTCATGGGACTAATGATGTGAAAATGGCAAAACGTTTATACGCAAAATATATAGGGTGAATAGAAAGAGCGTTTCTCCTTATCAAAACGAGGTGAAAAAGGAATGTTAGAAAAACGTATACCGATTCCAGTGGCAGAAGCAGTTGCACGTGTAATGGAGTACGCCTATCTAAGTGAAACGGAAAAAGTTTCTCTTATAGACAGTTACGGCAGAATTCTTGGAGAAGATGTTGTTGCAGATCATGATGTTCCGCATTTTGATCGCTCTCCATACGACGGGTTTGCAATTCGAGCGGAAGATACGAAAGAAGCAAGTAGCAGTAACCCCATTCAGTTTGAAGTGATTGGTGAAATTGGAGCAGGTTATGTTTTTACAGGAGAAGTAAAGGCATTTCAAGCTGTACGTATTATGACAGGAGCCGCAATTCCAGCGGGGTGTAATACCGTTATTATGTTAGAGCTAACGGAATCGTTTGAAGAAAACGAGAAGACTTATATGAAATTAAAACGCTCTTTTGCGTCTGGTGATAACATTTCTTTTAAAGGAGAAGACGTAAAGAAAAATGCCATACTTGTGAAAAAAGGAACTTCTATTAATCCTGGAGTAGCGGCGCTTCTTGCTACGTTTGGTTATAGTTCCGTATATGTTGTAAGACAGCCGGTTATTGGAATTATAACGACGGGGAGTGAACTGCTCGAAGTACATGAACAACTGAAACCAGGGAAGATTCGAAATAGTAACTCCTATATGATAGCTGCTCAAATTGAACGAGCGGGCGGAGTTGTACAGTATTATGGACAATTCGCCGACAATTTAGAGACGTGTTATAACACTGTGAAAAAGGCGATGAAAGAAGTCGATATTTTAATTACAACTGGTGGTGTTTCAGTAGGAGACTACGATTATTTACCTGCTATTTATGAAAGGTTACAGGCTAATGTACTTTTCAATAAAATAGCGATGCGACCAGGAAGCGTGACAACTGTAGCTGAGGTAGAAGGAAAACTATTATTTGGTCTATCTGGTAACCCCTCTGCTTGTTATGTTGGTTGTGAATTATTTGTTCGACCGGTCATTGGGACATATTTGCATAGGGAAGATCCGCACGTACATCGTGTAGAAGCGATTTTACAGAAAGATTTTCCGAAAGCAAACCCATTTACTCGTTTTGTAAGAGGAAGAGTGGAAATTGAAGATGGTCAATTACAAGTTACACCAGTTGGTTTAGATAAATCTAGTGCAATTTCTTCACTTGCAGAGGCGAATGCATGTATCATCCTGCCGGGAGGAACGAGAGGATTTGAAGCGGGAGTAACTGTTTCGGTACTGTTATTAGAATCAAACGTCGGAAGTGAGTGGCCATGGAAAGAGCCACTTCGATCATACAAGTAAAAGAGAAATAGGTTGCTAACTTATACAAAGATAAGAGGTGCAAGATGACACATACGTATTATGAAGTAATTGATACACCTATTTCAATTGAAAGTGTTACAAGTAAAGTAATTCGTCGTGAGTGCGGTGCTGTTACTACTTTTATTGGAACTGTCAGAGAATTTACGAAAGGACGTCGTACATTATATTTAGAGTATGTAGCTTATAAGACAATGGCGGAAAAACAACTTGAGAAAATTGGTACCGAAGTAGGAGAGAAGTGGCCTGGGACATATGTGGCAATTACACATCGCATTGGTACATTGCAAATTTCTGATCTTGCGGTTGTTGTCGCTGTTTCTACACCACATCGGAATGCAGCTTATGAGGCGAATGAATATATTATGGAGCGTATAAAACAAATTGTTCCGATTTGGAAGAAAGAGTTTTGGGAAGATGGTGAGTCATGGATAGGGGATCAGTTAGAGAAAATAGCATATGTAAATGGTGAGCCTGGAAAGGAGACGAGAACATGATTGAAGTACTATTATTTGCACATTTGCAAGAAGAAGCAAGTAAGCCGGTCTTGCAAATAGATTGTGAAAATATTTCAGTTTCTGAACTAAAGGAAGTTCTGATTAAGAAATACAACGTAGCAATTTCAAACGAGATAATGGTCGCCGTAAATGAAGAATACGCAAATGAGGATGACATCATTCAAACTGGCGATGTCGTAGCAATGATTCCGCCAGTAAGTGGTGGTTGATTCTTTTCAGCCTAATCATGTTAGGACGTGATTAGGCTGGAGAGAATGAATATAACTATGCATACATAGGAGGGAACAGGATGAAAAGTCCTAATTTTCAATTAAGCTTACAAACTTCTAATCTAGTTATCGGTTTTATGGTATGGGTCATTTTATCATCATTAATGCCTTATATTAAAGCAGATATTCCATTAACTGCGGGACAAATTTCTATGGTAACAGCAGTACCGGTTATTTTAGGTTCTGTTCTTCGCATTCCAATTGGTTATTGGACAAATCGTTTTGGAGCAAGAAAATTATTCTTTATTAGTTTTATTCTATTATTATTTCCTGTCTTTTATATTAGTGTTGCCAATTCTATGATGGATTTAATTATTGGTGGATTGTTCGTCGGAATCGGTGGGGCGGTATTCTCCGTAGGTGTAACTTCTTTACCGAAATACTTTCCGAAAGAGAGTCACGGTTTTGTAAATGGTATTTATGGTGTGGGTAACGCCGGAACAGCAATTACCTCATTCTTAGCACCTGTCATTGCAACTTCGGTTGGCTGGAGAACGACGGTACAGTGTTATTTAGTTTTACTTGCAGCATTTGCACTTATGAACTTTTTATTAGGTGATCGTAAAGAGAAAAAGGTGAATACACCATTAATGGAACAAATAAAAGGTGTATATAAAAATGAAAAACTTTGGTTTTTATGTATCTTTTACTTTTTAACTTTCGGATCATTTGTCGCATTTACAGTATATTTACCAAACTTTTTAGTATCTCACTTCGGATTAGAGAAAGTCGATGCAGGTATGCGGACAGCTGGATTCATCATACTCGCAACAATTATGCGCCCGATTGGCGGTTGGCTAGGTGATAAATTTAATCCATTTAAAATATTAATCTTCGTATTTATCGGTTTAACACTTTCAGGTATTATTCTATCATTTATGCCAAGCATGAACGTGTATACATTTGGTTGTCTACTAGTTGCATTTTGTGCAGGTATTGGAAATGGTACAATCTTCAAACTCGTTCCAATGTACTTCTGTGAACAGGCTGGGATTGTAAATGGACTCGTTTCAGCTTTAGGCGGATTGGGAGGGTTCTTCCCACCATTAATTTTAACAGTACTATTCCAACTGACAGGTCATTATGCAATTGGATTTATGGCGTTATCAGAAGTCGCACTTGCTTGTTTAATCATTACAGTGTGGATGTATAGTCAAGAGAAGCTGTTAGTGATGTTAAAGAATCATTAATAAGGAAAAAGAACCATCCCAAAGTATTTTGGGATGGTTCTTTTAGTAATAGGCTTCGATATGTTTTTTATTGCTATCTTAATAAACGCTTGTTTTCTAAAAGAATGTGGTTTTAAATGAAAAACAGAAGACTTATGGGATTTTATGTTAAAATATAGATGTCAAAAGTTATTCAATTAAAGGGCAGGTTAGTTAAAGGAATCTTAAATTTCTTCCAAAGATCGAACTAATTATTAGAATGCAAATATTTAATTGAATCGGGGTGTATAGATGAAAAAATTATATAAGTCCACTCAAGATAAACAAGTATCAGGTGGCTTAAGCGATAAGTATGGAATTGATGTAAGTATCCTTCGCATAGTAACTGCATTATCCGCCTTTTTTACTAGCGGATTAACAGTGTTAATTTATATAATAGCTGCAATTGTTTTGCCTACGGATAAAGAAATTAAGGGATAAATGTATGAACTTAAATCTAATTCCACAATCGAGAACTTTAAGGGAACGAGTAGATAAAGGCACTCCGCCTCTTACACGTCTAGCGTACCAGAAAGGGACTTCGAATGTGGTAGTAAGAATCCGACTGGCGTTAGTCATTTTGCATCGTTAGGAGTGGGAGTGTCAAGTGAGAATTTTATCCTTATTGATTTTATGAGATTGCTATGCATAATTGTAACTAAGGGAGATGATTCTAAGTTGAGTAAACCGAATATCAGCACAACAGTTTCAGGAGATATAATTGTTACCCATCTAATTGGCCAGATTAAAACAGATGATGTGTATGAATGGTTTAATCGCTTTGAGCAGGTTTGTCAGCAATTTATTTCCGAGGGTCGGAAATACAAATTGTTGGTGGATAGAAAAGGGTACACGCCAAATCATTTTTCTGTTCAAAAAGTATGGAAAGATAAGTTCTTCAATGAAACTATTTTGAATCATAGTAAGGCAATTGCATTTCTCCTTGAAGTAGGGGAGATACTGAATTATTTACAACAATCCAATACGAAAGAATCTGTAAAATTTTTTGATGATTATGAACAAGCGCTAATTTGGTTGAATGAATATCCAATATAAAAACTGAATTGAACCAGTTGCTCGTAATATTGCATTTGTCATAAAAATCACTTGTTTACAAGTTGCCCACATCATTAATTTTCTTCGCAGATTGCCTGTGCAATTTTAAAAAACGAAACCAAAACAAAAAGAACAAACGCTTCTAAAAAACGTTTGTCCAAATATAATTGCTATTTTAGCTAAGAAATAGACTACAATTTGTGAGTACGAGAAAGTCTTTTTATAAGATTAGGAAGGGCAGAAGTTAATTCTTGTTTCATACGCTTTGTAAACGATGGATCTTTACCTGAAGTTGAAATAGTGAAAACATATTCATCATTTCGGATGACACCAGGTGTGTGAAACGATGATTCTGTACCATCACTTACAACGTTAACCCATTGGAAATCATGAGCAGCTTGTTTGACCATCATATTGACAGCATGTTGATTTGTTGCTGCATAAATAAGATGAGCATCTTTAATATCATCATTCGCAAAAGTTTTTTGCTTCCATGTAATATAAGGAAGTTCCTTCATTTCCTCGCAAATCTCTGGGCTGATAACGGTGACAAAAGCGCCTGTATCTTTTAATCCAGACGCTTTTCGATATGCAATTTTACCTCCGCCAATTATAACGACCACTTTATTATGTAGATTAAACATAAGAGGGTACATGCTATACATACACACATTCCTCCATTCGTTCTAATAAAGATGCCTTCATATATGTATCAAATTGAAGACAGTTACAAGTCGTAACGTGATCATATTTTTTTGTATGCAATTTAATTTTCTGAAGCAATAATCCGGTAAAGAGAAGGTACGGCATGACATATACATGGGACGCGGCCGATGTTATAGTCTTGAGTTCATCAGTAAAAGAGGGAGCTCCTTTCGTTAAAAAGGAACAACATACTGGCATACCGAGTTTTTGCTCGACAGACTTTCCGATTTGTTGTAACTCATATATAGGCTGAGGATCACTGCTACCTCGTCCTACGAGTAAAACACTACTACCTTGCATTGGCATAGTTTCACGTATTCGTTTCACTACAAGTTCAACCATATGTGGATGTGTACTAAAAGGTGGCGCAACTGAAAATGTTATGTTTGGATATTTCATTTGCATTTGCTCTATCTCAAAAGGGATATCACGTTTATAGTGAGCTGCCGCAAATAATAAAACAGGTACAATCATTATTTCAGTTGCTCCTTCTAGTATTGTTTCAGTAACAGCATCTGAAATGGTAGGTGTTGTTAGTTCAAGAAAAGCAATTTTTTGAATCCGTTCTTTACGTTCTTTCATAACAGATTGAATAAAGTGAATGAATTGCTCATTACCTTCTTGTAGTCGGCTCCCATGTCCAACATATACGATTCCTTTCATTGTCTCACCATGTCCTTCTTCATAAGAGTTTCTTGTAATTGATGATCTACGTTATGAAACCCGACTTTATTTGCATAGTGTAAAGTTGGAACATCGGTATACGAGAATGGGAGAGTAAGAATATCGATAAAGCCAAGGCGTTTTATTTCTGCTAGAAACGTATCAATAGAAGCACGTCCTTCAAATACAATGCTATCCCATGAGAATTCAGAAAGCATACGGGAATGAATTTCATCGAAGCGGTGATCAATTGTATATTCATGAGTCATCATATAAGAACCAGCACCAATTTTTTCTTGAATGAAAGCAATGCGATTAATATTTCGGCCTAAATAAACAGTTGTATCGAAAGAGAACGTTGCTTGTTGGCTTAATAGTCCATATTGCATCAGTTTTTCTTGAGTGGTACCGTTCATATGCTGCAGTTCTGCCTGTAAGGAACGAATATCTTTATGATATTTACTACATGATCGCATCAAGATTTCTACACTTTCAGCTGAACAAAATACAAGGCGATCAACGCTAAAAATCTCATTGATTTGTTCAGAGGTTAATGTGTATTCTTCCTTTTTGAAAGTTGGAATTTGATATATTTCTGCACCGTATTCTTGTAACATTTGTTTTATTGCACTTTCTTTATTTGTAGCAGCTGAAAATAATACTTTTTTACCGTGCAATGGTTTACGTTCTTTCCAAGCGATTTGCTTCCGCAAAGTAACGACATCACCAACAATCGTCATGGAAGGATTAGAAATATTTTCGTTTTTGACGATAGGAACGATGGTTGAAAGTGTCCCTGTGACAACGCGCTGTTTGCCAGTTGTCCCCCATTCAATGACTGCTACTGGCGTATCTTCTTTCTTTCCGGATTGTAGTAAGCTTTCACAAATTGTAGGTAAGTTTTTTATACCCATGTAGTAGGCGATTGTGTCACTATTGTGGGATGAATTATATTTTCCATGATCGGCTAAAGGACCTTTTGCATGTCCAGTTAGTAAAGTGACGCTATTACTGTAGTCACGGTGGGTGAGGGGGATACCTGCATAGCTACTAGCGGCAATGCTAGATGTAATACCTGGTACAATTTCATATGGAATGTTCGCAGATGCTAAAGTTTCTGCTTCTTCACCAACACGGCCAAAAATAGATGGATCTCCGCCTTTTAAACGGACAACGATTTTCCCTTCTTTCGCAAATTGAAGAAGGTGTGCGTTAATCATTTCTTGTCGCATAGTATGATTTTTGGGCATTTTGCCGCAATAAATAAGTTCACATGTTTCTTTTGTGTAACTAAGAAAGGTAGGATTTAATAAGCGGTCATATAAGACGATATCTGCACGCTTTAAGCAATCTATCGCTTTTTTTGTAATAAGCCCTTCATCACCTGGTCCTGCACCAACTAAATATACATATCCGTTCATATTCGCACCTCATCTATTTTTATTTAAAAGGAAGCCAGGGGGAGACTTCCTTTTGTAAATTACATGTATATATAAATATCCCCATCAATAACGTCTACTTCGTATGTTTGAATACAACCGTCATCAGGTTTTTGAACTTCACCTGTTAGTAATGAAATTTTCCAATCATGTAGTGGACAAAAGACGAATTCACCAGATACAATACCTTCCGCTAATGGTCCGTTTTTATGAGGACAACGATTTTCTACAGCTCGAATATCACCATTTGAAAGACGAAATAGGGCGATAGACATACCTTTCATTTGCACCTCTTTACCAATTTGAAAAGGAAGATCTTCCACACGCATAATTTTTATTTTCTCTTTCGTTTGTAACATACAGTGCACGCCCCTTATTTTACAGTTTCTACTTCATACATCGCTTTTAATGATTTCGTTTCTAGTGCTTGTTCCCATGCTTCCGTATATGTGCTACGAGCTTTTTGGAAATGTTCATTTAGCGTAGTGACCATATTTGCATCTTGCAGTATTTCTTTTATGTGATCGAAGCCTAATCGTTCTGTCCAGTAGGCAGTTCGTTCGCCGTAAATACCAGTTTCACGATAATATTGCATGTAAGCTGTTGCGATGCGAAGGACATCGTCTTCAGTAGGGACAATCATTACAAAATCAGCTTCCCGTACTTCCGTACCACCATTTCCGCCGATATATAGTTGATATCCATTTTCGACACAGACAACGCCAAAATCTTTCGTAAGTACTTCCGCGCAGTTACGTGGACAACCCGTTACACCCATTTTCATTTTATGAGGTGTATCTACCATTTCTAATGATTGTTCAAGTAACATACCAAGTCCTAATGAATCTTTCGTACCGAAACGACAGAAGCGAGAACCAACACATGATTTTACATTACGAAGGGATTTTGAATACGCATATCCAGAAGTCATATTTAAATCAGCCCATACGTTAGGTAAATCTTGTTTCTTAACACCATATAAGCCGATTCGACTCGCACCTGTAATTTTCACGAGAGGAACGTCATATTTTTTTGCAACTTCAGCAATTTTCATTAAATCAGCTGCTGTTGTAACGCCTCCGTACATACGTGGAATAACAGAAAATGTACCATCATGCTGGATGTTACCATTCATTCTTTCATTAACGTAACGGGATGATTTATCATCTGCATATTCTTCTGGAATCGCCATACGTAAATAGTAATTTAAAGCAGGACGGCATTTCGAACATCCGTCTTCATGTGCAAAACCAAGAACATTTCGTACTTCTTTTGGGGATTTTAAACCTTTCTCATGAATCGCCGTTACGACTTCATCACGTGATAAAGTTGTACATCCACACATACCGGCAGATTGTGCAGTTGCATCAAATGCATCTCCAAGTGTATGAGATAAAATTTGTTCAACAAGCGGACGACATTTACCACAAGACCCTGCGGCTTTTGTGCATCCTTTTACTTCTTCAAAAGTAGTTAACTCTTGTTCTAAAATGGCATGTACGATTGTGCCTTTCGTAACACCATTACATCCACAAACAGTGTCATCGGCACTCATAGTAGCAACGTTAAGTTCACTTTCTTCACCAGCTTTGTGAAGAAGGGAAACTGCTGTATATTCTTGTATATCTTCTTCTTTCTTTAACATGCTAAAGAGGCGTGTACCATCAGCTGCATCACCATATAAAACGATACCAACGACTTTATTGTCACGAATTAATACTTTTTTATAGGAACGTTTACATTCATCAAAGATTGATATTGCTTTCGTTTGATCATCTTCATAAATTTGGCCAGCAGAGAATAAATCACAACCTGCAACTTTTAATTGCGTACCGACGATGCTGCCTGTATATCCATCAGTTTGTAAATTCGTTATATGTTTTGCTAATATTGCACCTTGTTCATATAGAGGAGCAACAAGGCCATAGGCGATACCGTCATGTTCCGCACATTCTCCAACTGCATAAATAGATTCATCATTTGTTTGCATAAAGTCATTGACTACAATACCGCGATTTACAATTAAACTAGCATCTTTTGCTATTTGAGTATTCGGGCGTATGCCGACAGCCATTACAATTAAATCACAATCTACAAATTCACCATCTTCAAATTGAATGCCCTCAACGTGGTCTGTACCAAGAATTTTTACCGTTTTCTTTTCCATGAGAAATTTCATGCCTTGTGCTTCTAAATCTTCACGAAGGAGAGAAGCTGCTTTGATATCTAGTTGTTGCTCCATTAAGCTCGGCATTAAATGAACGACATGTACGTCCATTCCTAAGTCAATGAGGCCTCTTGCGGCTTCTAAACCAAGTAATCCACCACCGATGACAACGGCTTTTTTCTTATCTTTAGCAGTATTTATCATAAATTGTGTATCTTCAATTGTTCGAAATCCTGTCACACCAGGAAGGGTAGAACCTTCAACAGGCAAAATAAAAGCACTAGAACCTGTTGCGATAATGAGTTTGTCGTATGTAAGAGTACGATTCTTTTCTGTAATAATGATTTTTTCTTCTCGGTTAATACTTTGAACGCTTTCGTTTGTATATAAAGTTATTTCATTATCCTCATACCAACTATATTCATTTATAATGATATCTTGCATATTTGTTTTGCCTTGTAGAACATGAGAGAGCATAATGCGATTGTAATTTGGATGTGGTTCATGTCCAAAAATATTAATCTCATATGAATCACTATCATGTTTTAATATTTCTTCCATACAGCGTATTCCAGCCATACCATTTCCGATCATAACTAAACGTTTTTTCATATTCATTTCCCCTTTTATGTGAAATGCTGAACAAAGTATTATATTCTCATTATAGAAAATCAAAAAAGGGGAAGATGTGATATTTATCACACTTTTATAATGATTCACAAATTGTTAAAATTCGGATTTATGTGAAGGGAGAAGCGAAAGAGAATTTGGTGATATGGGTAGAGGGGGAGGGGAAGTATAAATATTTTTCACACAATGAAAAAGCAGGACATGAGCATTTATACTCATGTCCTGCACTTTATTTATGCTTTTGTAATTGCACGCGGAAATAAAATATTATTTTCTAAATGAATATGCTCAAATAAATCAGATTCAATGGCTTCAAGGCGCTGGTAAACAAGGCGATAAGTGCCGCAAGCCCCTTCTGGTGGAGTAAAGTCATTTGTCACCTTACGAAGTTCTTTAATAATATTGCCAGCGTGGTTATGTTCATTCTCCAACTCATCTACTACTTTACGTAACTTTGCATAGTTTTCATCAGTTGGATTTTGTTCGAATTCTAAAATTAACGGGAAATCTTCCGTTTCTTCTTTAATTAAATGTTGTTCTAATTCCATTTTAAGTTCATGAAATAGTTTATGAATTTGAGCTAAATGAGGCTGATTTGCTCCATGAACGCGTAATACTTTCGTTACATATGGACTTAGCTGTGGCAACTCTTCATTTAAATAGCGATGATGCTTATTAATTACATAATCAATCAATACGAGATAAGAAGCATTTTTCCAATCAATTTCAGATTCATTTAATAGTTTCGTATTATGATAAAGCGTATTTAACTCTGTAATTACTTCAGAAGCTGATAAATTTCTTTCATTAATTGCATCAATCAGTGGTCTATTACCACCACAGCAAAAATCTATTCTATATGACTTAAAAAGGTCGCTAGCTTTCGGGAATTGCGTAACAATCTCACCAACAATTGAAGTTTCAGTAAATGTATGTTCCATATGAATGCCTCCATAAAGTTTAAATGTAATATCTAAATTAAGAATAGCGATAAATGAAAAACAATGTGGTGATTGAAATCACTTATTATGTGTCAGTTTTGAGAATTCTAAAATGAGTTTTATAAAAGTGAGAGGGAGGGTAATTGGTCGCAATAGTTTCTGATAATAAAAAAAGAAGCTTACTAGAAGCTTCTTTTTTTATTACTATTTTTCGCATGCGACTCCATCGCCATCACGATCAAGATGTGAGTCATAACCTGGTTGTCCTTTATATAGAGGAGCTTTCCCAGCAGCTCTAACTGCGGCACAATTTTTGTAATATGCACTACTAGTATTTCCTGAAGCAGGTTGTGTTTGAGTTTGCTGTGCTTTTTTCTGTTCCTCTTGTTGTTTGCGAGCTTGCTCATCAGCTTGGAGTTGTTGCTCTTCTTGTTGTTTACGGGCTTGCTCAGCGGCTAGACGTTGTTGCTCTTCTTGTTGTTTACGAGCTTGCTCAGCAGCTTGGCGTTGTTGTTCTTCTTGTTGTTTACGGGCCTGTTCTTCAGCTTGACGCTGTTGCTCTTCTTGTTGTTTACGGGCTTGTTCTTCAGCTTGGCGTTTCTCATCCTCTTGCTTACGAGCTAGTTCCTCAGCTTGACGTTTCTCATCTTGTTGCTTACGAGCTAGTTCCTCAGCTTGACGTTTCTCAGCTTCTTGCTTACGAGTTTTTTCGTCCGCTTCTTTCTTTTCGTTATCTTTTTTCTCTTCACTATTAGAAGCAACTTGTTTATTCGTTGCTGTCATTTTTTCAGAAGAAGGACCTGAAGTACCTAATAGCGCAACAAAAATGACAAATAAAATAGCTGTAATAATAAATTGTTTTTTTGCTACACCTGTTCTCTTAATAACAGATAATACTGCAAGAACAAGGAAGAATATAAATAGAATGAAACTTAAAATAGCAAAAAACTCGACGACGGGGTGTTCCGATTTTGTTGTGCCGGTCACCGTTAAAACAATTGAAATCATAAAAAGAATAACGGTAGAACGACCATATTGTTTTGCTTTTCCATTTTTTTTAAAGAGTGAAATGATGCATAAGATTAACAGAATGATAGCAATCAAAAATAAAGCTGCACCAATATTACTCAAAACTGCCATTTTAAAACCTCCATTTGTAAGATTTTCTCTATTGATTATATAGGAACTTATTGGATATTACACGTTTTATATAAATTTAGAAAATTAATATTTTTACTAGACTCATAAACCTGTCTCTTATACACATCTCCGAGCCCACGAGAC